>NZ_JALW01000016.1:0-118912 GCF_000710795.1 Enterobacter sp. T1-1
CGCCCCACCCCGGACCAGCCGCTGGCGAACGGCGCACACGACCTGACCACCACCGTCACCGATCCGTCGGGCAACACCGGGCCGGAAGGCTCGCACGTGGTCATCACCGTTGACGTGGTCCCGGGCAAGGTGGAAATCACCGCCGTGACCGACGACACCGGCAGCGTGACCGGCAGCCTGTCGCAGGGCGCGCTCACCGACGACACCCGTCCGCAAATCAGCGGCACGGCGAAGGCGGGCAGCACCGTGACCATCATGGACGGCAGCAACGTGCTGGGCACCACCACCGCGGGCGCGGACGGCACCTGGAGCTTCACGCCGAGCGTGGACCTGGGCCGCGGCGACCACACCTTCACCGCCACGGCGAAGGACCCGATGGGTAATGAGTCGAGCAGCAGCAGCTGGACCGTGACCATCGACACCGATGCACCGGTGAAACCGACCATCGACGCGGCGCTGGACGACGTGGGCAGCGTGCAGGGTAACCTGGCGAACGGCGGCACCACCGACGATCCGACCCCGACCCTGAGCGGTAAGGCGGAAGCGGGCAGCACCGTGAAGATCTACGATCAGAACGGCCTGCTGGGCGAAGTGACGGCGAAAGCCGACGGCACCTGGAGCTTCTCACCGGTGGCGAAACTGCCGGAAGGCGAGCACCGCTTCCACGTGACGGCCACCGACAAGGCGGGCAACACCAGTTCTGCGTCAGACGACTTTGTCCTGACTCTGGACTTCACCGCCCCGGATGCGAGCAAAGTGAGCATTACCGATGTGGTGGATGATTTTGGTTCCGTGACCGGATCGATTGCTTCGGGTGGTAAGACGGACGATAACACGCCGTTGATCAAGGGTACGGGCGCAGAGCCGGGCAACACCATCACCGTCTATAACGGTGACAAGGTGATCGGCACCGCGAAAGTACAGGCTGACGGCACCTGGGAACTTCAGGTTACGAAAGCCCTGCCTGACGGGACGTACAACCTGACGGTGAAAGAGACCGATAGCGTGGGTAACACCACGGCGGCATCACCGGAATACATTATTCAGATCGATGCTGGCGGTCAGCCGCTGCCACCGACCCTGAGCAGTGTGGAAGATGATGTTGCGCCGCATACCGGGCCATTACAAAAGGATGCGACAACCAACGACAACACCTTGTTGTTGACGGGTACGGCTGAAGCCGGTGTCACGGTTCGCATTTATGGCGGCCCGAACGGTACCACCCTGCTGGGTGAAACCAAGGCCGATGCCCAGGGCAAATGGAGCTTCAATACGCCGAAACTGGCGGACGGCGTTCATACGTTTGTCGCGGAAGCGATTAACGACATTGGTCAGGTAAGCCCGCAGACTGGCGGCTTCCCAATCACGGTCGATACCAGCGAGCCGGGTGAGGTCACTGGCTTTATCGTGAGCGATAACGAAGGTCCGAAGACCGGTACATTGTCCAATGGCGATACCACTGACGATGCGACACCGACGATCAGCGGTAAAGCAGAGCCAGGCAGCGTTGTTCACATCTATGTGAACGGCCAGGAAAACGGTACTGCGATTGCAGACGCGAACGGTAACTGGACTTACACCACCGGTTCTCTGGTGGATGGAGAATACACCTTCACCGCGCGTGCTGAAGATTCAGCAGGCAACCTGGGGGCTGAAAATGCCGGTGTCACCGTCACGCTTGATACCTCCAGCGTTCCGGTCACCATCGTCCGCGTAATGGATGATAAAGGCAGCGTCACGGGTGAACTGAAGGCGAACGACGTCACTGACGACGCGCGTCCGGAAATCATCGGTAAGGCGAAAGCAGGCAGCACTGTCACCATCATGGATGGCAACGTGGTGTTGGGCAGCGTCAAGGCCGATGCCAGTGGCAACTGGGTATTTACGCCTACCAGCGATCTGGGCGATGGTGTACACAACATTACGGCAATCGCGAAAGATCTGACGGGTAAAGAGGATACCTCCAGCACCTTCAGCTTCGAAATTGACAGTAAAGCACCGAACCGTCCGAGTATCGATTACGCGGAAGATCAGGTGGGAACGATCAAGGACGATCTGAACAGCAACGATGTCACTGACGATCCGCAGCCAATCCTGCACGGTACGGCTGAAGCGGGCAGCACCGTCAATATTTACACCGTTGACGGCACCCTGCTGGGTTCAGTCACCGCGAACAGCAACGGTGCATGGAACTTCAAACCGGGCAGCAAGTTACCGGAAGGCAAAAACACCTTCTACGTGACGGCTACGGATGAAGCCGGCAACGTCAGTGACAAGTCTGCGGACTTTATTCTGACTACCGACTACACCGCGCCGGATGCGAGCAAAGTGACCATTGATTCCGTAACGGATAACGTGGGTAACGTTCAGGGTATTGTTGCAGATGGCGGGGTACTGGATGACTCACGTCCGGTGATCCGCGGCTCTGGTGCTGAAGCGGGCAACGTCATTACCGTCTATACCACCGACAAAGACGGCAACACGAAAGTGTTGGGCACGACCAAAGTGGATCAGAATGGCAAATGGGAACTGACGCCATCTGAGTCTCTTTACGGTGATTCAATCAACAAACTGACCGTGACGGAAACCGATAGTGTTGGCAACGTGGCGAAACCGGCTGACAGCTATGACGTCATTATGTCTGACACCCCGAATGCGCCAGCGATTGTTAACGTCCTGGATGATACTGGCACAACCGTTATCAATCTGGCCGACAATGCGTTGACCAAAGATGACACGCCGACCCTGAAAGGGACTGCGGATGGTGTTGCAGGCGATACCATCACCATCTACAACGGTAGTCAGGTTGTGGGTAAAACAACGCTGAACAGCGATGGCACCTGGAGCTTTACGCCATCACCAGCGCTGGCTGATGGTAACTATATCTTTACGGTGACCAATACCAACAGCGCGGGTCAGGAGAGCGATCGTAGTGGTTCGTTCACCCTCACTATTGACTCAACAGCACCAAATCCGGTTTCCGGTTTACAGGTGGCTGACGATCAGGGGGCCTGGAAAGGTCAGTTAACCGACGGTATGACCACCGACGACAACAAACCGACCTTCACGGGTAAAGCAGAGCAGGGTAGCACGGTCACTATCTACGATAACGGCCAGGCGATTGGTTCAGTTGTTGTGACTAACACTGATGGTAGCTGGCAGTACACGCCAACCACGCCATTAGCAGATGGTGAACACCAGTTTGCGACCCAGGTAACGGATCCGGCGGGTAACGCGAGCGCGATCGTTGACGATATCACCGTTAACGTCTCCACGGGCGCAAGCTATCTGCAACTGCTGCAGGTGGTGGATGATGTCCAGGAAACGGGCGGCTCACGCGTGCTTCGCGAGGGTGAAGTCACCAACGACAGCCAGGTACAGCTGGTTGGTAAGGCGACGGCAGGCAGCACCATTATCATCACTGACGTCGGTGGCGTTCAGCTTGGCACGGTGAAAGCAGATGCCAACGGTGACTGGGAATTCACGCCGCTGAGCAGCCTGAGTGATGGCGCGCATACGCTGCGTATTACCGGGACCGATCCGTCAAATAACCCGCTCACCCCGATTGACTTCGATCTGGTGGTGGACACGGTTGCGCCTGTTGCGCCGGTTATCACAAACGTGCTGGATGATGTGAACCCTGTTCAAGGTTCCGTTGCTCACGGCAAGCCTACCAACGACACCACGCCGGAAATCACCGGTACGGCGGAGAAGGGAAGCACGGTCAATGTGTACCATCAGGTGGATGCGACCACGCGTATTCTGCTTGGTACCGCCGTTGCCGATAGCACGACGGGCCTGTGGACGCTGCAGATCACTGACGCGAACAAGCTGACTGAAGGCACCTGGAATCTGGTGGCAACCTCCACGGATGCGGCTGGCAACATCAGTACGCCGAGCAACACCTGGACGATTGTTGTCGATACCACCGTGTCTGACGCGGTTATCAATATCAGCTCTATTTCAGAAGACCGGGGGGCATCAGATACTGACTTCATCACCAGCGATAACACGCTGTTGATTAACGGTCAGCTGACGAAAGCCCTGCAGGCGGACGAATGGATTGAGATTAGCCTCGACAACGGTGCAACCTGGACGCGTGCCTCAACGGTGACCAGTACATCCTGGACTGTGGATATGCAGAACACGCCGCTGAATGATGGTGCTTACACCATTCAGGCTCGCGTGGTGGATAACGCCGGTAACGTTGGTAGCACTGATTCTCAGGCGCTGCAGGTGACAACAGGCGGCAGTGACATGAATGGTCTGTCTACGACCACCAAAGTCACCACCGATACCAGCCATGGCCTGACGACCGGTGATCACTTCAGCCATGCTGCGACAGCAACTAACAGCGACATGGTCACCCGTGACCGTACGGTGACCATCAGCGGTAACCTGAGCGCGGCGCTACAGGCGGGTGAGCATCTGCAGATCTCCCTGGATAACGGCAAAACCTGGCAAACGCTGGCACTCAACGGCCAGAGCTGGAGCTATGTACTGCCGGAAGCGACAGCAAGCACCACTCACAGCTTCAAGCTGCAGGTCATTGACGTTGCGGGCAACCCAGGTACGAACACGAAGTTTGCGGATAGCTACAACGTGGTTATCGATCTGGATTCTCCGAACGGTATTACCGGGGCGCCAGATGTGCCGCAGCACACCACCACAGGAGATTCGTTCACCTTCTCCAGTGGTCAATACGGTCGTGTTGAAGCGGGGGCGATTGTCTCGCTGGTGAGTGACGTCAACAACAACGGGACATATCAGGAAGGTCTGGATCAAGTCATTGGCTTCGTGAAGGCTAACGCTGACGGCTCCTGGAGTCTGAATACGTCACTGCCTTCTGGCGCACATAACCTGGCCTTTGTGGTCTGGGATGAAGCGGGTAACCGCTCAAGCATGAGCGCCAGCACCAGTACAGGTGTCACCGAAGGTGGCGGCAGTACGCTGATTGAACAAACCTGGGGGGGAACGACCGATGCGGATAGCCGCGGTCTGAACGCCGCTGCGGTGACCATCAGTCAGGACGGTTTGTGGTCATTCTTCCAGAGTGCTCGTGGCACTTCTGGTACATCGACCGCTAACGCCGGACGTGTCTATGACTCCGTCACGCGTGAAGACTACGATTCAACGTACCTTGCCCAGCCGTCAACCGACAACGGTGCGGGTTACAACGTAGATAGCACGTCATACAGCCGTTATGTTAACTCCGCAGCCTTTGCGGACATTAACCGCGATGGCTATGCCGACGTCATGTCTCAGATCAGTAGTTATAGCAACGCGGGTCGTACCGCCTACTGGCTGCAGAACGCGGACGGTAGTTACTCCGCGAAGGCGCTGGATCAGGGCACCCTGAACCACCTCGGCGGCGTGATTTCCTATGACCGTGAAGGTGATGGCTATCTGGACTTTGTGCTGGGTGACTCTGAAGCAGACTCCATTTCGTTCATCAAAAATACGCAGGGCACGCTGAGTTACGAGGACAACTCCGGCTTCTCTGACGGACATCCTGGCGGGGCATTGCCAACGTCGCTGAGTGTGCTGCACGAAGTCGGGGCTGTGGATATCGATAACAACGGTACCGTAGATATTACGGCACATATCGACTACAACGGCGCTGGCAACCTCGTCGGCAACAACTCCCGCGGTCTGGGTATCTTGTATAACCAGACTACCGGGACGTCGAACACCAACTTCGGTGAAGTTGGCTACTACGCGAACGTGTTCCGTGACGATGGCCATGAAGACTACGGTAACTTGTCTATCTCCATGACCTATGCGGATTACAACAACGATGGTTGGCTGGATCTGTTCCTGAGCCGTGGTTCGAAGGGGGGCAGTAACAGCGACGAGAGCCGTATCTATCTGAATGATGGTACCGGTAAGCTCAATGCAACGGACAGCCAGGCGCAGTGGTTTGGCGATAACGTTGATGGCGGCACGTCGCTGGCAGTGGACTGGAACCACGACGGTAAGATGGACATCATCGAAGTGCCACGCTCTGGCGTGACTGGCTCGCCGATGTTGTATACCAATACCGGTAGTAACAACTGGGGCGCCAATAAAGTCAGCCTGACAGGTAGCACGACGTTCAACAACATGACGGGTGCCGTCGCACTCGACTATGACTGGGACGGTTCGATGGACCTGGTGCTGTACCGCTCTGGCGCAGATGCTGATGTCGTGGCAAGAGACGACGCGGGACGCACGATGCTGGTGAAAAACACCAATATCGCGGCGGACGGCACGAGCCTGCAGATCCGTATTGTTGACGGCAACGGCATCAATACCTTCTACAGCAACACCGTGAAGTTATACAACTCAGCGGGCGAGCTTGTGGCAACCCAGTTGATTAACCCGCAGTCCTCTGGTTCCAGCAACAGTATGGGTCTGGTGAGCTTCTTCGGGCTGGATCCGAATGAAGTTTACTCCGTGCAGATGCTGCGCATTACCGATGGTAAAGCGGATCACGTTGGCGCAACGAGTAGCATTGGTGGTTACACAAACGGTACGGTAAATGAGAGCTGGGGGGGCCTGACAACAGGTAAAGCCCATGACTCTTACGTACTGACGGCGGAAAGCAGCAATGCGGCGAACAACACCTCCGGAAACAACGGGATCATCGGGACGGGCTATAACGACACCTTCTTCGGTTCTGCAGGCAACGACACCTACAACGGTGGCGGCGGCTGGAACCAGATTGTGAGCGGTAATCCTGTCTGGAGCGAAACTGCCGGTATGGACGTTGTTGACTATAGCCGTTCAACCACTGCGATCAACGCGAACCTGTGGACAGGCACTGCAACCGGTAACGGCACCGATAAGCTCCTCAACATCGAGGGTCTCGTAGGTTCCAGCCAGCAAGATACGTTTACGGATAACTCCGCGAATAACGTGTTTGAAGGACGTGGTGGCAATGATGCCTTCTACCTGGTCAACGGCGGTAACGATACGCTGATGTACAAGGTGTTGGCAGGTCTGAGCAACGACAGCACCGGTGGCAATGGTCATGACACGATCCACGGCTTTAAGGTGGGTAATCTGGTGAAAGACAGTGATGCAGATCTGCTCGATATGAGTGAACTGCTTGACTACAAAGGTTCTATCTCCTTCTTCGAAGACGAAGGAAAACTGGAGCTGGATTACTCCTCCCGCGGCGTACTTGACTACGTCAAGGTGGAAGTTGTGGGTAGTGATACCGTGATCAGTATCGACCGTGACGGTCAGGGCGGACAGCATGGATTTACGCAGGTTGTCACGCTGGCTGACGTGCAAACGGATTTGGTGACGCTGCTACAGAATAACCAAATCATGATGTAACCCAGTAAATACCCGCCATCTTCGGATGGCGGGCTTTCTGCACGCATCTACCAATCGTTGTTACACAGTCATTCACTGGGTTAATCGGGAATTTGATAAATGAAAGTAACCCTTAATAAGTTTAAAAAAATAAACCTGGCGTGTGCGATTACTGCCGCGCTCAGCGTATTGATATCCAGCACTGCATATTCGGCAGAACGAGTGAAGCACGTCATCGATATACCGGCAGACGTCAAAACCGCTTCAGGGAAGACGGCACCACAGCCCTATCGCCCGGTCGCGGATGTGACACCGGAACAGGCACAAATTGTGGTTTATTACCCTGAGGGGAGCGTACCCGCGACGATCTACGTCGACCGCGAGCTGCAGTCGGTACTGCTGCCGGGGCAATTTACCGTCCTGTGCGCCGCGCCAGGCGCGCATGCGGTGGAGTCCTGGTTCAACGATCACCCTGCTTATCAGGGGAAACAAAATCCTCTGCAACAGCTCAATGCCGAGAGTGCGCAAACCTATTTTATTCAGGTTAATCCAGGTACGTCAGGAAATACGGCGGCCCTGGAAGAGCGTTCCCGGGCTGAAGCCCTGTTGAGTAAGATGCATAAGCAGACCAAAATTATTAACCGTGCATCGCAGGTAAAAACCTGTGATTACGTTAATAACAGCGGTGTGGTGCTTATTCAGGAGCAAGTCCTGTTCCGCTTTGCGGCAAGTAATGCGGCAGGGATTTTTGCTGAATCCCGCAATAAGCTGGACGAGGTGGTGAAATTTACCAAAAAGGCGAATAACGTCAGTGAGATCCAGATTGTGGGTTATACCGACGCAATTGGTAGCCGTGAGGCTAACCAGCGCCTGTCTGAAGCACGTGCCGATACCGTTCGTTCATTGCTGATCGAGAAAGGGATTAAACCGGAGCTGATCAATAACACGACGGGCAAAGGAATAGCACAAAGCGCTGAAGGCTGCGGTACCTCTGCCAGCCAGCAAGCGGCAGGATGTAACGTCAATAGCCGTCGCGTAGAAATTTTAGTGAAAAGCCACTAAGTCAGCATCGATACAAAAATACGGATTGCGGAGACGCTTTCCGTATTTTTTTGTGAATAATTTGACGATGTTATGGAGACACGGGTGACGTGTTAGAGGCGGTGAGGGATTAAGCAGTTTGTGGTTCGTACATCTTAATGTGGGCAATGCTGTAGTACTTTTTCTTTTCTCTGATTATGTCATGGTCAATCGAGGATTTAATGATTTCGCCGCAGGAATAGATTTTCTTTAAAGAGTTAAACCCCAACTGTTTCATTATGCTGTTGCTGTAGGTATACGTGGTTTTTGGCTTGATGTTATATAAGGTACTGATGTCATCAATCGTGTAGCCTGAGATCATTAACTTCAGGACACAGAACTCCATATGCGTCAGTTCGATATGTTTTTTGACGATCCCGCTTTTGCTGGGGTGACGCTGGGTATGCATTTTCCTGACGATTTCATCGTTGGTCAGATTATTGATATTCACGAGACGATGTTTGTAATGCGAGCAGATGCAGGCGAAAAGCTCCGGAAAGATATCCGAGTGGTAAGCGATGATGATCTCTTCAATGGCGTGGAGGTTTGTTTTCTGTTTTAGTGAGATAAGCCACTGAAAGTAGATGATGTTGCTATAAATAGAGTCAGGAAGCACCAGGTACAAGGTAAAAAAACTATCTTTTTTCATACCTTTTACCCAGTCATGAAAATGGTGCTGATTATAAAAAGAGAGAATCTCTTCTTTTTTGAACGTATTGGAAAGTAAATGGCGCAATCCGATGTTGCTGAAATGACATCTTGATAATATGACCCGCGACGTATCCATTTTTATCCCTTTGGTTAATGTATTCTGCACGCCTCTTTTTGGTGTAAGATTTGCATGCTAACGATCTTATGATACGGTATGTATATATTTTCATTTTACACGATGTCTCAGGGTTAATATGTGAGAATAGTCTTCGCATAAATGGGAATTGTTTACGTGCCTGATGATTGGACCGCTTTCTATATTAATGATAAGAAAGAGATGTCAGGGGTTAGGATTACTCCACGTCTACAGGACATGCATACTTTTAAGGTTTATCATTTAATCAATTGTGGAATGCCACGCTTCATTCTCTCTGCACCACCATGGGTGATTGATTAATTATAAGGAAATGTCATTTCACCGAAATGGCATAAAGAAAAGTATGAGAAAATTGCCAGCTCTGTTTATTTTCACCACGCTATTTTTACTGGCAGGGTGTCAGATAACCCCCGGAAGCCATATTGATACCGACGGAAAAACGGTTGTCGAAACGCCCGACCCCGATAATATTAATGACGTAAAGGTGAATGTTTACCCCGTTACGCCGGCGCTGATTGAGAAATTACGTGAAAACGTCGTGGTCGCCCACGCCAATGCGGAGCTGAATAAACGACTCGAAGCGTATGAGTACCGTATTGGGGTTGGGGACATCATTATGGTCACGGTGTGGGAACATCCTGAGCTTACCACCCCGTCAGGCCAGTATCGTAGCGCCAGCGATACGGGAAACTGGGTCCATTCAGACGGCACTATTTTTTATCCGTACATCGGGAAAATCCATGTTAAGGATAAAACGGTCACTGAAGTCAGAGAGCTGATTACCGAACATCTGGCGAAATACATTGAGTCCCCACAGGTCGATGTGGGGATTGCCGCGTTTCGCTCTCAGAAAGTGTATGTCTCTGGTGAAGTTAATCAGTCCGGGCAGCAGCCTATCACTAACGTTCCATTGACCATCATTGATGCGGTTAATCTGGCGGGGGGGCTGACTGAAAACGCAGACTGGGGGAATGCTGTTTTAACCCAGGGCGGTAAAAAATCAATCATTTCGCTGCAAGCGCTTATGCAGTATGGCGACCTGCAGCAGAACAGGTTGCTCTATTCCGGCGATATTCTGTATATCCCGCGTAATGATGATCTAAAAGTTTTTGTCATGGGCGATGTGGTGAAACAAACCACCATGAAAATGGATCGCTCAGGCATGACGCTGACCGAAGCGTTGGGTAATGCGGAGGGCATGAATCAATTAACCAGTGATGCCAGCGGTATTTTTGTGATCCGTTCGGAAAACAAACCGGATGCGTCAAAGGGAAAACAGGCAAATATTTATCAGCTTGATGCCAGGGATGCGACGGCGCTGGTGCTTGGCACCGAATTCAGGCTCAAGCCGTACGATATTGTGTATGTGACGACCGCACCGATTGCGCGCTGGAACAGAGTCATTAATCAATTAATGCCAACCATTAGTGGTGTCTACAGCCTGACTGAAACGACGCGCTTCATCAGAAACTGGAGTAATTGATATGAATGGCAGGTATCAGTCCATTCTTGTCGTCTGCACAGGCAATATTTGTCGTTCCCCGGTGGGGGAACGTATTTTGCGTTCACGCTTGCCCAATATGATCGTAGATTCCGCCGGGATTGCTGCGTTAACGGGTGAAGCGGCAGATCCCGTAATGGTTAACACTGCACGTGAGAATGGCCTTTCGTTAGAGGGGCATTGTGCCAAACAACTTACACCGCTGATGTGTCGTGAATATGATTTGATTCTGGCCATGGAGCAAAACCATATTGAAGCCGTGACCCGCCTGGCAATGGAAGCCCGGGGAAAGACATTTTTATTCGGATATTGGCTCCAGCAAATGGAAATTCCTGATCCTTATCGTCGGGGTCGAGATATCTCAGGTGTTATTTTTCAACAACTTTTTTCCGCTGCCGAAGAATGGGTCAAGGTTTTCCAGCAGGTTAAATAATCAGGGCTGATTAGAGCATGTTTGACAAACAGATTAGCAATTCGCAAACCGATAATGTTCCGCGGCAGGAGGATATTGACATCGTTCAACTCCTCAAAGTCTTATATTACAGTAAGGTCTGGATAGCGGCGACGACATTACTGTTTATCGCTTTCGGTATCGTTATTGCTTACACCTTAGCGCCGGTCTATAAAAGTGATGCGTTAATTCAGGTTGAGAGAAATGCATCTACGGGGCTGTTGAATAAGCTCTCTACTATGCTGCCTGAAGGTTCCGGGGTCGCTTCAGAATCTGAAATTTCGTTAATTAAATCGCGGATGGTGATCGGTAAAACCGTGCGCGATCTGGGGCTGGATATCTCCGTGACTGAAAAACGCTATCCGTTTGCGAATGGCCTGCTCCTGCGCCTGCTTGGTAAACCCACGGGTAACATTGAGGTTTCAACCTTAACTGTCCCCGAGGAGTTCCTGAACGAAGCGTTGATCCTGACGATAACTGCTGCGGGTGAGTACACCCTGCAGGTCGGCGAGGCCGTTTTGCACGGTAAAGTGGGGGTTCCTCTTCACGCGCACGGCATTGATTTTATGATTGAACGTGCCGAACTGACCCAGGACACCGTGTTCATTTTACGTAAGCACAATGAATATTCGGTAATTGATGAGATCAAAAACAATATTGTCGTGGATGGAAAATCCGGTGGCAATGGGATGCTGCATCTGAGCATGACCGGTACCGATCCGGTCATGATCAGTAAAATCCTTGAAACCATCAGCCACAATTATCTTGCCCAGGACGTTGAGCGTAAGTCAGAAGAGGCCAGCAAGAGTCTGGCCTTTGTGAACGAACAATTACTGCAAATCAAAAACAATCTGGTGACGGCAGAAACGAAACTCAATGATTTCAGAAAGAATAATGAGTCGGTGGATTTATCCCTTGAAGCGAAATTCATTTTAGACAATGTAGTGTCCATTGATACCCAACTGAATGAATTAACCTTTAAAGAAGCTGAAATATCAAAGCTCTATAAACGTTCGCATCCGGCTTATAAAGCGCTGTCAGAAAAACGTGCGGTACTGCAGGAAGAGAAAGAGAAGCTCAATCAACGTATCAGCACGATGCCGCGGACTCAGCAAGAAATTTTGAGCATGACCCGTGATGTGCAGATGGGAAATGATATCTATATGGTGCTGTTGAATAAGCAGCATGAACTCAATATCAATAAGGCCAGCACGCTGGGCAATGTTCGCATTATTGACAATGCCGTCACGCAGCATAAGCCGATTAAACCGAAAAAAACGTTGATTGTCATCCTGTCGGCGCTGTTGGGCTTCCTGTTCGCCTCCGGTGTGATTCTGCTACGCAACATGTTAATTAAAGGGATCAAACAACCCGCGGAGCTGGAAAAACGGGGCATCCCTGTCCACGCCGTCGTACCGCTGGCACCTGAACTGACAAAGAGCAGACGCTGCCGGGCGATTACCACCTATCAGTCTGATGAGCTGTTAGTGAAATCGTCCCCAACCTCGCTGGCGGTCGAGGCGATAAGAGGGCTGCGGACCAGCCTTCATTTCGCCATGCTGAAGTCAGAAAATAAAATATTAATGATTTCAGGCACCTCTCCGGGGGTGGGTAAATCCTTCGTCAGTTCAAACCTTGCGGTGCTGATGGCGCAGGCCGGTTCACGGGTGCTGCTGATTGATTGCGATCTGAGAAGGGGATATTTGCACAGCATCTTCTCGCAGGCGGAAGGCCATGCCGGGCTTGCCGATTATCTCTCTGCGAATGCGGCGGTGTCCCAGGTGATAGAAGAGACAGAGTACCAGGGCGTCGATTTCATTGGCCGGGGAAGAATGGTCAATAACCCCGCCGAGCTGTTTATGACGGAGAAATTCCAGACACTCGTTGACGCCTGTTCAGCGCAATACGATGTCATTCTTCTCGATACGCCGCCAATTCTGAGCGTTACGGATGCCGCGATTATTGGCCGATTTGCCTCAACGTCTCTGATGGTCGTCAGATTCGAACAGAATTCGGTCCAGGAGGTGGAAGCAGGGCTGCGTCGATTCAATCAAAACGGGATTGCCATCCAGGGGGTCATATTCAACGGCGTTGAAAAACGCGCTTCGGCCACCTATAGCTATGGCGATTACTCATATCAGGAGTAATTCATCTCTCTTCTTATAAGGAATAAGTCTTGACAGGCCGGGAATGTGTAATATTCCTAATGCCTGTGGACTTGTTCCTGGTTAAAAGTTCCCTTTATGTTATGCAATCTGAATGCTAATTCCAGATAAAAATGCCAGAATTAATATCAAGGAATGCTCTTAAAATCTAAATTAATGAACCATCAGGGAACCACAAGGGGGGATAAACAGTAATCAACGGATGTGAAGTAGTTATTTAGAGTGGTGATGTTATATTTTGAAAAAATGTAATAATTCCGAAATAAAGAGTCGATTAAATGAATAGTAATAAAAATAAAGTCTTTCAACTCGAGTTGAAGTGGCATCCTGTTGCCGCTTCTGTGCTACTCGCTCTGCCATTTGTTGCGCACTCAGCAGAGATCAACATCAAGAACGGCGTGGTTTATACTGCCGGGAATGTGCCTGTCATTAACATTAATAAAGCCAACGATAAGGGGCTTTCTCATAATGTGTATGACAACTTAAACGTTGATAAGAATGGGCTTATCTTCAATAACAGCATGACTGAATCAAATACCGTTCTGGCGGGTAAGATTCAGGGGAACAGCAACCTGACGTCCGGGACGGCGAAAGTCATCCTGAACGAAGTCACGTCTAAAAATGCCTCTGCGATTAACGGCATGATGGAAGTGGCCGGCGATAAAGCCGATTTAATTATTGCTAACCCGAACGGTATTACCGTTAACGGTGGCGGCTCCATTAACACCAGTAAACTGACCCTGACAACCGGTACGCCGGATATTCAGAACGATCAGTTAGCCGGTTATTCTGTTAACGGTGGCACCATTACGCTGGGTAAACTGAATAACGCCAGCCCGACGGAAATTTTGTCTCGCAATGTTGTCGTGACCGATAAAGTCACAGCTAACGAGCTGAACGTTGTCGCCGGTAATAACTACGTTAACGCTGCAGGTCAGGTGACCGGTTCAGTAACCGCAGCCGGAACGCGTAATGCCAACAGCATTGACGTTGCTGCGCTGGGCGGTATGTATGCCAATAAGATTAACCTCGTCAGCACCGAAAGCGGGGTCGGCGTGCGTAACCAGGGCATTATTGCGGGTGGCATCAACGGTGTAAATATTGACGCTAACGGTCAGTTGCTGAACAACACTGCGCGCATTGAGTCCTCTGGTCAGATCAATATTAAAACCAACGGCGCACTGAGCAACGTCACCGGGGATATTACCTCTGTGGGTACCATCGCGCTGGACACCAATAAAAACAGCCTCAACAACAGCCGTTCAGGCAACATTTCGACAATGGGAGACCTCTATGTCAATAGCGGCGCCATTGATAACACCAACGGCAAAATGGCGGCGGCAGGCATGCTGGCTGCGGATACCAACGGCAACACCTTAACCAACTACGGTAAAGGAAATACTGTCGGTATTGAAGCCGGTATCGTGGCGTTAAAAACCGGTACCTTGAATAACAGCAACGGCCAGATCAAGGGCGGGTATGTGGGTCTTGAATCTGCTGCTGTGAACAACAACAGCGGTTTAGTCGACTCCCTGGGCGATGTGAACGTGGTGAGCGGCGGTAACGTCGATAACAACCGGGGCATGATCCGTTCTGCGGGTGGTTTCACCAAGATTGCCGCGAAAGGTACGATTAACAACGGCGCGACCAAAACCGCCGACACGGCCAGTAATGACTCGTTAGGCATTATCGCTGAGAAGGGCGTGCAGATTGCCGCGAACAGCATCAATAACAACGGTGGGCAGATGGCGTCAAATGGCGATATCTCCCTTGAAAGTGCCGGCGCGATTGATAACTACTCGGGCAAACTGAACTCAAACAGCAAGGTTATTGCCAAAGCGGCCTCTATGCGTAACGACAACGGCGGTGTTGCGGGTCGTACCGGTGTGAGTGCCGCAGTGGGTGGAAACATCACCAACTACATCGGCGTCTTCAGCTCTGAAGAAGGGGATGTTGCCCTGGCATCGAATGCCCTGAACAACCGCGGTGGCTTCATTATGGGACAAAACGTCACCATTAATGCCAACGCAGGGGTGAACAACAACACCGCGTTCATCGTTGCCAGTAAGGTATTGAGCGTCACTGCAGGCGATAACATCGAAAACCGTTACGGTATCGACTTCGGATCCGCATTTGGTACCTACTTCGGCATGCCGCAGCAGAACGGCGGGATGGTTGGTAAAGAAGGCGTCTCGCTGTCCGGGAACTATATCTATAACGGCGAAAGCCGCATCATTGCTGAAAATGGCCCGCTTACAATGCAGGCACGAGGCAGCATTGATAACGCGCGTTCGTTGCTGGTCAGCGGCGGGGATGCCTCCATCAAAGCGGGAAGCACCCTGACGAACAACTACGCAACCATCTACAGCATGGGCGACCTGCTGATTGATGCCAACAGCGTGAGCAACTACAGCAACGGTGCGCTGGAAGATAACAACGCCACTGGCGTTATCGCGGCAGATAAAAAAATGACCATGAATGTGAAGAACAGCTTCACCAACTATGGCTGGATCAGCAGCCTCGGTGATGCCATTCTCAATATTCTGAACGGTTCTTTAACTAACCGTAATACGCTCTCCGCTGAGAAGTCTCTGACCGTGTCTGCACAGACCGGGGTTGAAAACCTGAAAGATATCGCCGCGGGCGAGCATCTGGTGGTGAACAGCCAGCGTGGTGTGACCAACAACTCCAACAGCAATATGGTGGGTGATAAGGTCACGATCTCTGCGGTCTATGATATTAACAACCGTGGCAATATCGTGGCTGACAGCAGCCTGGCGATGAGCGCTAAAGGCAATATCTATAACGATCTGAATATGATCAGCTATGGTGACATTGCCTTAAGTGCCAATAACATTGATAACGCCTCGCGTAAAATCAAAGCGGTGGGTGATGTCACGCTGACAGCGGCCGGGAATGTGAGCAACAGCCGCGGCGAAATCAGCTCTGAGACTGGCGATATCACTATCAATGCGGGTGGCACCGTAGATAACTACTACGGCCAGCTCCTGTCCGGTAGCGATATTGCGCTGAAAGCGAACCGTCTGAACAACGACTACGGTCGGGTTGCCGCTTACGGCAATATCGATCTGGCGCTGACGGGGTATTTCGACAGCAACCGTGGTTCCGTCCTTTCTCAGACGGGTGATATCAAGCTGGCTGCCAATACCGTTGATAACAACAACGGTCTGATTGCCGGTAAGAATGTCACCGTCGAGTCCAAAGGCGCGGTTTACAACAACACTGCCATGATCGTGGCAGACAAAAAGCTCTCCGTGAACGCGGCAGGGAATGTTGAAAACCGTGACGGTAACAACTTCGTACGTAATCATGGCGAAACCTTCGGTGTGACGGGCGATGTGGGTGGCATGATTGGCCGTGAAGGTGTCGCGGTTTCCGGTCAAAACGTCTACAACAACAACAGTAGCATCATCGCTGATAACGGTGCGCTGAGCGTGCTGTCTAAAGGGACGCTGGACAACACCCGCGCTATGCTGGTGAGCGGCGCTGACGCCATCATCAAAGCGGCCGGTACGTTCTATAACAACTATGCCACCACCTACAGTGCAGGCAACCTGGATATCACTGCGGGTACGCTGAACAACTACAGCGATGGCAGCATGGAGAGCAACACGGCGACCGGCGTTATCGCGTCAGATAAGAATCTCAATCTGACGGTTGATAACAACGTCACCAACTACGGTTGGATCAGCGGTAAAGGCGATCTGAACTTCACTATCCTGAAAGGTGCACTGACTAACCGCAATGCAATCTCTTCAGGTAACGCTCTGGCGATTAATGCTCTGAACGGTGTTGAGAACTTTAAAGACATCGTGAGTGTGGCCAGCGCGAAAATTGATACTCAGCGTCATGTTACCAATAATGCCAACGGCAATATCCTTGCACAGAATATCGTGATTAATGCCGGTGCCGACATTAACAACCGCGGTAATATTGTGAGCGATTATACGCTGTCTGTGAAAACAGCAGGGAATATCTATAACTACCTCAATATGCTGACTTATGGCGTTGCGGGTGTCACTGCGAATAACGTGACAAACAGCGGTCAGGATGCAGTATTTGGTGGCTTATACGGTATGGAACTGATTACCAATAAAGTGACCAATACCGGCACGATTGTTGGTATGTAATCTAAAGGTGTAACAAAAGGCAGCAGCTATTGTCTGATAGCGCAAAGTCAGCACGAGACCCTGCTGCCTTTTTTTCTGAGAAAGTGAATGGAACTGCGATTTAAATTTTTACTGTCATTGCTGGTAATGTCGTCTCAAGCGTTTGCAGTTGACGATATTAATGCCCTGATTAAACAGCAGCAAAATGCAGATCTAAATACTTTCAAAGAACACAAGGTGTATCGGCAGGATGTTTTCTCCAGCACCGAACGTAAAGTATTTAGACTGGACAAATTACCTGAGGAGAAAAACTGTTTTACCCTTAAAGCACTTGTTCTTGATAATGATTTTTTGAAACGTAAAACCGAAAAGGCGATAAAAAAAGAGATCGTCGGACGCTGCGTGGGCAGCATCGGTGTGGTGAAAATCGCCGCCGCGTTACAGGATTTTTATATCGATGCCGGTTACATCACGACCCGCATTACGATCCCTTCGCAGAATATTTCGTCTGGCACGCTGAAGCTTGACGTCAATGCGGGGAAAATAGAAAAAATTATTGTCGAGCATAATGATATTAATCCATGGATGCTGCCGTTTGCGAAAGAAGACATCCTTAATATTCGCGATATCGAGCAGGGTCTGGAAAACCTGCAGCAAGAACCCGGCGTGGATGTGAAGATCAATATCGAGCCGGGTACGAAGCACGGGTATAGCACCATTCGCATCAGCACCAACCGGGAAAAACAGTGGAGCGTGCGGGCGAGCTATAACAACTGGGGCGATAAAGCGACAGGAGAACACCTGACCTCTGTGGTGGGCTATCTCTATAACATCGCCCGGTTTAGCGATCTGTTTTATCTCGCCGGAACGAAGAGCACAACGGGTCAGTATCAGAGTGTAAGTGGTTACTATGCCCTGCCGGTAGGCTACTGGAACTATTCGCTGTTTTATAGCAGCAGTAAGTCACGTCAGGCGATACCGCTCTATTACACCACGGTGGATTACGCCGGTAAGAGTGAGTACGGCAGCGTGAAGGCGACGCGCACGGTCTACCGGGATAAAAGCCGGAAGGTGACGGGGAATGCCGAGCTGATCCGTCGAAAAGCCAGCTATACCCTTAATGGCGAGGAACTTGTCTTACAGAAGCGTGACATGGATAACGTCAGGTTTGGCGTGAATTACACGCAGCAGCTGGCAAATGCACACTGGGATTCAACGGTATCCTGGCAGCGTTTTGTCACCTGGTTCGGCGCCGAAAAAACGCCGGATATGGTGTATGGCAATGTCAGTCCCGTCAGTCAGCTGGTGAATGTGGAAAGTCGCTATACCCGACAATTTTCTCAAAACGCCTATAGCGCTTTTTTTTTGGCGCAATACGCACCGCGTGAGCTGACGCTGCAGGATCAAATGACGATGGGCGATCGCTGGAGCGTGCGCGGGTTTGAAAACAGCGTTGGCCTGACCGGGAACAGCGGGTACTACCTGCAAAATACATTTTATCGCCCGGTGCGAGGAATGAACGCAAATTATTATGTTGGCGTAGATGCCGGTCATATAAGACGGGACAGTGTCTATGGCGAAGAGATTATCGTCGGCAGCACCCTGGGTATTCAGGGGAATGTGAAAAGCCTGGCGTACGATTCATCAGTCTCCATGCCGGTTAAATATCCTGGCAGCATGGACGTGAATAAATTTAATTTTAATCTGAATCTTTCTTATCAGCTTTGAAAGGGAAGCACAATAAATGCGTATCGGCACGGACATTGTGGAAGTTTCGCGCATACAGCGAGCGATAACAAACTGGCAAAGCGATTTTTTACAGCGCGTCTTTACCCCGCAAGAAAATATAAAAATTAACCGGGAAGATCCTAACTATGAGCGCGCATCAGGTTTCTGGGCCGCAAAAGAGGCGGTCGTTAAGGCGCTTGGCTGTGGATATCGCGACGGCATCACCTTTAAGGATATTGAAATAAACCATGACGAACTGGGTTGTCCCCATCTGATTTTCTCTGGGCGAGTCAAAGAGCTGCTTATTGAAAAGCAGATGGCGAATGCCTCGCTCAGTATTTCGCATTGTCAGCACTATGCGACAGCCGTTGTCATACTTTATTAACCTAACTAATTGTGAATATTATGTATCAATACAATGATCTTAAGGAAAAGACGGTTCTGGTCACCGGCGCCAGTGGTGATATTGGCCTGGCGATCTGCGCTAAATTTCTTGACCAGAATTGTGATGTTTATGCGCTGTATAAATCCAATGCCACGCAATTAACGGAACTGAAAGAAACGCATCCGGCAGGAAGCAAGCTCACTGTCATTCAGTGCGATCTCGCCGATGCGCAGAGTGTCAGTGCACTCTGTTCACGCCTGACCGAGGAAGCGGGCAAGCTTGATGTGCTGGTTAACAACGCCGGGATTGTAAAAGACAGCCTGTTTGCCTCGATGAGCTTTGATGACTTCAGCCAGGTGGTAGACACCAACCTGTTCAGTATTTTCCGTCTGACGAAAGAAGCCTTAATGCTGCTGCGCTCCGCAGAAAACCCGGCCATCATCAATGTGGCCTCCATTGCGGCCATTATCCCAAGCGTCGGGCAGGCGAACTACAGCGCGTCGAAGGGCGCAATCCTGGGATTCACCCGCACGCTGGCGGCGGAACTGGCGCCGTATGGCGTGCGCGTAAATGCCATCGCGCCGGGGATGATTGAATCCAAAATGGTGAAAAAAGTATCCCGCACGGTGGTGCGTGGCGTAACGGCATCTATTCCATTGCGTCGTCTGGGTAAATGCGACGAGGTTGCCAATACCGTCGTTTATCTGGGCTCCACTGCCTCCAGCTACATTGTGGGTCAAACCATCGTTATCGATGGCGGCCTGGTGATGCGGTGATTTATGTCTAAATACGTTATCCCCTCGAAGATCTTTCTGGAAATGGGCGGCTGGCGTCAGCCGCTGCTGATGGTCGACAGAATTGATGACTTCAAATATGGCGAAAATGGCTTTGTGAAGGTGACCAAACACATCACCTACAACGAGCCCTATTTGCTCGGACATTTCCCGGACGATCCGATCATGCCTGGGGTTATTATTTCTGAGATTTTTGGTCAGGCCAGCGAGTATCTCTCGTTCCTCACCGATATTTGCGATATCTACAACCAGACATACGGCACGGAACTGAAATCGTTACGCGATATTCATGCGCTCATTCAGCGTGACGAGATGCGGGAGATCATTCGCACGCGCCGCGCGCAGGTTCGCGGTGTTCTGGCGGCCCAGAATTTGAAATTTAAAGATATTGCCTACCCAGGTGATTCGATTGAAGTGACCAGCAAGCTGGCATTTTCTGATGCCCATGGCTTTAAGCATTATTCCGTGACGGCTAACGTCGGCAAGCGGTTAATTAGCCATGGCACCATTATTAATTTCCGCGAAACAAAGTAAACCCCTGAGAGAGTTAAAACCATGTCTACAATGAAAAACGAAATTGACCAGCGCAAGGACGTGCTGATGACAATTAAAACTGAGATTATTCAGCGTTTAAATATTCAGCGCGATGAGTCTCAAATTGATGATGATACCGCCCTGTTTGGTAATGGTTTAAAACTGGACTCCGTTGATGCAACGGAAATCGTGGTCATGCTGGATAAAGTTTTCGATATCAAAGTGAGCGAAAGCGATGATCCTTCTTATATGAGAAGTATCAACAATCTGGCGACGTTTATCATCCAGAAGAAAAAAGCTTAATTTATCATTGCGAATAACAGGATCACGTTATGAAGTCTCTTTATGATTTTCATTTAAAAAACAATGCGAAAATGGGCATTTACAACAATGCCAACGTTCCTTCTGCCTATCACGATCCGATGGTGGAATATAAAGCCGTACGTGAAAATGCCCTGCTGGTGGACTATTCACACATGTCCATTGTCAGCGTGATGGGTGATGATGCCTGGGCACTGGTGAATTATTTTGTCTCTGCCGATGTTTCAATTATCCGTGACGAGCAAGGGATCTACTCGCTGGTACTGAATGAAGACGGTACGGTGCGCGGTGATGTATATGTGCTCTGCTCATCCGACGGCTATTACATCATGTCCGAGAATATTCCGGCGGCGGAAATTATCGCTGGCCTGAACGCCCTTCTGGAAAAAGCCGACGAACTGGATATCCAGGAAACCCCTGAAATTGCTGACATGCGCGAGCAGAACTGGGGCGCGATCATGGTAGAAGGACCGTACTCCTGGGAGCTGATGTCTGAAATCCACGGTTTCGACGTGATTGGTCTGCCTTATTACGAGTACATGAATACCGACGACGAGCTGATGGTATTCCGCTGCGGTAAACACGGGGAATTCGCCTATATGGTTATTGGCCAGCAGGAACAGCTGCTGGATCAGTGGCAGCAACTGCTGGAGCACGGCGGCAAATACCTGCTGCAGACCGGTGGGCTGGACTACCAGAAAATTGTACGTATCGAAAACCCAGGCTGGGATGACGCGCTGTGGGCTGAGTACAACCTCAATCCGGTAGAGCTGCAGTTGCAATGGGCTGTGCAGTACGACAAAGAGGGATTTGTAGGTAAAGACGCGGCCGAAGAGCTCTCTCACCGCGAAGGCGCACGCAAGGTGATCGGCATGATTGTCGAGGGCGAATGTTCGGGCATTGAATCCGGCGATAACGTACTGGTTGAAGGTCAGGTGGTAGGGAAAGTCGCTAAGGCTATCTATTCTCCAGCCCTGCAGTGCTTTATTGCCCTGGCGCTGATCGACAATGAATATGCATGGTCTGATATTAGCGGCTTTGCTATTCAAACGCGCTCTGAAACGGTAGCCGCGAAAACCAAAGGTATGCCATTTATTTATAACCTGAGCATGCTGGTTAATCCAACTGAACACAGTTTTGTGGATGCCTCTAAAGCGAAAAGCGCACTGTAATTATTAATCGATACAGCGAGAAGCGAATCCGTGGGAATAACACCACGGATCCTTTTCGCTGCTCATTACCTGTACATGGCGGTACATATATTTATGAAGACAAACAGAAAACGGGTTGTCATTACCGGGATCGGTATTCTCTCTTCGCTGGCTGAAAACCTGCAGGATTTCAGAAACGCCTTACTGAATAAAAAAAATGGCGTCACGGACAGCGTGCGTTTTTCAAAATGGTTTGAAAACGCCAGAGCCGCTGAAGTCTTGCATGACATTGACTATTCGGAATTACCGGACGACGTTATCGCCTCCCTGGATAATGCCGCACTCTGGGCCTACAAAGTGGGTAAAGATGCGCTCAATCAGGCGGGACTGGCTGAGAACAAAGCGCACCTCAAAGAAACCGGTTTAATTGTTGGCGTGTCATCTGCCGGGACCGAGGCATTTCTGCCGCTGTTTGAGCAACGCATGGAAGACTTTTCCCTGCGTAAGGCGCTGTTCTCTGGCGGTTTCTCCTCCTGCTGTTCCAGCGTCTCCACGCTGCTTGGGTTACAGGGCGGTGTTGAACTGGTCGCGACCGCCTGTACGGCCAGCCCTAACGCGGTCGGCATGGCGTTTGACTACATCCAGAACGGCAAAAGCAAAACCATGCTGGCCGTCGGGACAGAACCTATCTACCTGCCCACCTTCGCGGGCTTTTATGCCCTGAACGTGATGCATCCGGACGCCTGCACGCCGTTCTCCGGCAATTCGGGTATGTCCATCGGTGAAGGGGCCGGGGCGATCGTGCTTGAAGAGTACGAACATGCTGTCGCACGTGGCGCCACCATTTACGGTGAAATTCTCTCTTATGCCACCTCCTGCGATGCGTTCCACGAAACCGGACCGGATCCACGCGCCAGCGGCGCGGTACAGGTGATGCATAAGGCGATGGAAAATGCCGGCGTTACCCCGGATCAGATCGAATATGTCAACGCCCACGGTACCGGAACAGAAGCCAACGATCGTATCGAAACGCTGGCGATGAAAAAGGTGTTTGCCAACAATGAGAAACTGTTGGTGAGCTCTACCAAGTCTTATTTTGGTCATAACATCGGCGCTGCGGGGATCGTCGAACTGATCGCCTGCCTGGTCACGCTGCCGGATAACCGCGTGCTGCCGACGCTGAACTTCACCAACGCGCGTCCAAACTGCGATCTGGATTACGTGCCAAACGACTTCCGTGACCAGAAAATCAACCTCTTCATGAAGAACAATTATGCCTTCGGCGGTAACAACTGCAGCATGATTATCAGCATGGAGCCTTGTTCGATCCCGGTCAGTACCTACGACGAAAAGCGCGTGGCGATCACCGGCCTGGGTGCCGTTTCCGCGATTGGTCACACCGTTCACGAGATCCTCGACAACGTATGGAAACAGAACCATACCGTTGAGCTGGGCGGCGTCACCTTCCCGGAAGACACGCTGGAAGAGGCAAAAGAGTTACTGGATGTGCTGGAAACCACCCGTCAGTTCGAAGCGCTGTTTGGTGACGATTTCAACGCGCTGGCCGAAACGCTGCCGGAAGCGAATGAACACTTTAAAACCTTCCAGGTTTCCGGGCTGGAACCGCGTAAACATCTGCGCCGCTTTGACCCTCGTAAGGCCACGCGTGGCGGTACGTTCGCATTGATTGCCCTGTCCGAAGCGCTGGAGCAGGCGAAGCGTAAAATCAAGCGTGATGGCGATGAGCTTGGCATGGTCATGGGAATGTCCAGTGGCCCGCAGGAGACGACCTACAAATATCTGCAGAGCCTTAAGCCAGACCCACGTAAAGTCAGAACCTCTGAATTCCCGGGATCGTTGATGAACTCCATCCCGACGTTCTGCGGTATTTCGGAAGGGATCAAGGGCTACACCACTACGCTGGCGACCGGCGAGAATGCGGCATTAGGCGCATTAACCTACGGCTACGAAATCGTGCGTCAGGATCTGCAGCCGCAGGTGCTGGTGGGCGGCGCGGACGAGTATTTCCCGTCCATGTCACTCTATATGGACGCCGTTACCCGCAAGCTGCATATGACCTCCGACGCCAGGGAATATCAGATCTACGGTAACGATCCGAAGGGTTACATTCCTGGCGAAGGTGCCTGCATGTTGCTGCTGGAAGATCCGCAGCGTGCAGCCGCGCGTGGTGCAGAAGTGCTGGCGGAAGTGGCCGGTTACGGTAAAGCCTGTAGCAACAGCTATTTTGATGCCTCTCAGCGGGACGAGAAATCCTCCTCCATGGCGCTGGCTATCGCCCGTGCGCTGGCGGATGCCGGTGTAACGGCGCAGGAGATCGACCTGGTCTGTGGTACCAGCAACGGTAGCGATGAGAGCACACGCATTGAAATCGATGCGATTTACGCCACCTTCGCCCAGGCAAAACCGGACGTACCGGTCGTGAACTACAACGCCTGCTTTGGCTTTGTCGCGTCTGCTGCCGGACTGCTTAACCTGGCCGTCATCATTGACTGTTTTAAGACGCAGGCGGTTCCCGCTATTCCTCATACCGTCGAGTTTTTCGATAAGCGAATTAACTTCGTTCGTGAACCGTTAAAACTTGCCCTGAAGCACGTATTGCTGGTGGGTGCGACGGAAGGCGGTAACTACTACGCGTTTGTGATTAAAGGATAATATTGTGGATAATGCCGCTATCATTTCGGGGTTCAGTTCTTGTCTGCCGTTTGCCGAAGACAGTCTTCAGCTTATTCAAAATCTGAAGCTGGGCAAACGCGTTGAAAGAAAGCCCTGGTTTAAATCCGACGACGAGGCAATTAAATGTGGGTTCGATGGCAATAAACATATTGCCACGCTGGATCATACGGATGATAGCGCATTAGATCTGCTTTATCGTCTGATTGACGATGCACTCGACCAGGCCGACCTGGATGTTCAATGGCTGGCCGGGTGCAATGCCCGGGTTTATTTAACCGGTATTGGCCCGCGGGTCGATGGCATGGCCTTTAAGAGTTTCTATAACAAAAATGATGTGGAAGATATTTATCTTTCAAAATCATTAATGCAGCTGCATGTGGATAATATGTCGCAGGATCGTATTGCCGGTCACCTTGCGCGTAAATATAACCTGCAGTATTTACCCCCGAATATGAATTGCACCAGTAATTCATCCATGACAGCCGTGCATTTAGGTTGCCAGGCCATCGAGCATGGCGGCGTAGATATTGTCCTGGTGGTGAACTGCTCAAAAATTAAAACGCAGGATATCTGGTTTCTGGATACGCAATCCATGCTGGATAGCCATCTTGTTCAGCCCTTTGGTGAAAACAGCCAGGGGGTGCTTTTCGCGGAAGGCTATAGCGCCATTCTGCTGGAAAATTCCCGCCACCGTCGCGCCAGAAAGGCGAAGGGCGGCGTGCGGTTGCAAACAACCTATACCCAAATCAGCGCAGGCAGAAGCAACGACAGCTCATGGCTCAGCACCAATATTTTAAAAGTGATGCAGGCCACAATGAAGAAAGCCGAACTGGACGTTGAGGCACTGTGCGCGATTATCCCTCACGGTAACGGTTCATCCGTCAGCGATAAAGCGGAAGCCAAAGCAATAGCGATGTTGACGGAAGGACATCCGGTTCCGGTTCTGGCTTATAAAGGCCAGATTGGCTATACCGCAACCGGCTCTGGGATTGTCGATTTAATTATTGGTCATCATTCGCTCACCCAGCAGGAGCTTATTTCCCCCGTTGGTAATGACACCATTATTGATGCCGTTGCTCAGCATGTTTTGATTGACCGTGGCGTTATTGGTCATCACAAAAACCACCTGCTTAAAGTTGGGGTTGGCGTAGATGGATCCATTATTGGCGCCGTCATGTCTACGGGTCATCCAGGCTGTTGAACGATCATGGAGAGTAACATGTATTTATCCTCATTTTCGCTCATTGAGCCGGAAGATAAATTTTATTTCTATCAGCCCAGCTGGCTAAACGCGTGGGAGTCGCATTTATTTAATAAAGCGCTCAAATCAACCCATGCAAACGGCTGGGGTCTGAAACGTTTTGGTACGCAGCCGGAGTTATATGCCGGTGAGATGATCCGCAATCCTCAGTATCAAAAATACCTGGATGCGATGGAGCAAGCGGCGGATGACGCGCTCATGGCGCTGCCGGCGAAAGAGCGAATGAAGCTGCTAAAGCAGCGCACGGCATTTATTTATGTCGACTCCTGGGGGGAATCCGGACCGTTTGAAAATATCTCCAGCGCATTACACATCTCAATGATTGATACGCTGCCAAAAAACCTGGTGAAGAAATTCTCTGTGAATTCACCGACGTGCAAAATCCGGGGTGAAAGGCAATCCTTCATCCAGGCCATGAGTCTGGCAAAGGATTATCTGAGCTGGGATGTGTTTGATTACGTGGTGATCTGCGCCGCCTACCGTGCGATCCCGGTGCTGGTGTTTTCGGACGAAGATATCGCGCTGAAGTGGGGAGAGAAGCGCAGGGGGAAAGCCCAGGATGTCAATTTAACCGTTGAGCGCGCGGGCTGTTTCATCTTTAGTCAGCATGAAAGTGCAATCCGGGTGAACGGCGGTCAATACGTGATGGCCGATACCCTTGAGGACATGCAGGCAGCGGATCGCGTGGCGTTTGCCGGTCTGCGTAAAGAGACGCTGTCTCGCTCAACCGTTGCGCCGCAAAAGACGTTAGATCTGGTCGATACCTTTGGTGCCAGTGGCTGTCTGACGCCAGCATTAAGCTTTGCGTATCTCCAGCAGGCTCCTCATTTTGCGGGAAAAATAAGAACTGTCGTTCCCGATAAACAGTTCGGTTACAGCTATTTCGACATTGACTATTGCAAGGAATAACGACACCCCCATGAGCGGAATGATTAAAGAACTCCCAATGATATCGCTGAACAATATCTATAAGAGTTATGGCTCGGGCGAAGGCAAAGTCGATGCCCTGAAAAATATCAATCTTGAAATAGAGAAAGGCGAATTTCTGGCACTGTGCGGCCCCTCCGGCAGCGGTAAAAGTACGCTGTTAAATATCCTGTCGGGTATTGATAAACCGGGATTTGGTTCGGTGATGTTTTTGCGAAAATTACTCAACAATTTACCGGAAGAACAATTATCAGAAATTCGTGGCAAGCATCTGGGGTTCATATTTCAGTTTTTTAACCTCATCCCCGTGCTGAGCGTATTTGATAACGTTTTTTACCCGCTGGTGCTGAATGGGCACATTGGCAAAAAAGAGGCGAAAGAGCGGGCGTTGCATTTTATCGAGAGCGTAGGACTGGCGGGATATACCGATCGTAAGCCGGGCCAGCTTTCGGGTGGACAACAGCAGCGCGTGGCTATTGCCCGTGCACTGGCGCATGACCCTCAGGTCGTGATTGCCGATGAGCCAACCGGAA
The DNA here is from genome assembly GCF_000710795.1 of Enterobacter sp. T1-1. Lineage (NCBI taxonomy): Bacteria > Pseudomonadati > Pseudomonadota > Gammaproteobacteria > Enterobacterales > Enterobacteriaceae > Enterobacter > Enterobacter sp. T1-1. The sequence continues at coordinate 27,766 of NZ_JALW01000016.1, forward strand.
ACCTCGACCTGGTCACCGGTGAGGCCATTCTCGATCTGCTGCTGAAAATCAACCGGGAGACGCGCACCACTTTCATTATTTCGACGCACTCAAGCCAGCTGAAAGAGCGCGCGCGGCGTGTGGTTGAAATTAAGGACGGAGTATTAGTTCATGATTCACAATCGTAATTTCTTCATTCTCTGCTGGCTGCTGATCTGCATGGCCTATGCCGGGAGCGTTAAAGCCGCCGCGGCCCCCGTGGCTGAGCAGGTGATAAAAAATGGCTTCCCGACACAGGCCGATAAGCTAGCCGATATCACCCGTGCGTTGTTTACCGAATACAAGGCCAATGATAACGCGCTGTCGCTGGTTTTTTATGCCTACGGCATGCTGCGCCAGGCGGAACATGCCCTCAATACCAATGACGTCATTCGGGCGTCTGAGTATGGCAAAACGGGCTTTTTCTATCTCGATGAAGCGGTGGACCTCTACGAGGGCAATCAACGGGTGCGCTACATGCGTGCCCGTGTGGACGCGTACCTGCCAGCCGATATTGGCCGCTGTGTGGTGACGTTAAAAGATACGGAACAGATGGCGAAAAGCCCTGACGTATTCAATGCCGGGTTGATGAAGCACATTGACGAAATGCGTTATCGCGCGCTGTTGAGCTGTAACCGTACCGCCGAGGCAGACGCGCTGCTGGCGCAAACAGAACTGCGTCACGCCAACTCTGCATTACCACTGGCTTCTGGCGACGCGCCAGAGTGGGATATCAACGAAGTGACAGAGGTCTTGTTACCGCTGGTGAAAGGGAACTAAATGTCCGGGGTTATGGTGTTAGCGAATAGTGTTGTTGTACTGATTCTGATTTTTGTCCTCTGGTGCGTATTATTCCGCTCGCGGGATGTGAAGTTTGCTTTTTTAAACCTCTTTCGCCACAAGAGACGATCTTATTCAACCATTGCCGCCATTATGCTCGGTGGCGTGTCGATTTTTCTGTATGGCGGGTTTATCGATTACTCTTTCTGGATTTTGAAAGAGCAAACGATTCGAACCAATATTGGTCACGTGCAAATTTATAATGAAAATTATTTCCAGACGTCGAATAAAAACAAAAGCCTGATTGCCGATTATGCATCCCTGAAAAAGGCGATTCTCAACGATCCGGATCTTGCACCGCATATTTCGACGCTGTCCGGTCAGCTGGAATTTACCGGGGTGATTTCGCAATATGAAAGCGAAACGTCCAGCTATTTTTCCGCCCTGGGTGTGGAGCCGCTGCCCGCGTTAAAGCTGGGATCGTTTGATAAATTAATTTCCGGCAGCGATCTCTCCCGGGTGCGTACCGACGAAATCACGCTGGGCAGTGGGCTGGCGAAAACGCTCAATGCCCACTACGACGACTGGCTGGATGTGCTGGTGGTGAATACCGAGGGCGGGCAGGGCGCGTTATCGATGAAGCTTCGCGGCATCTTTGAGTCCGGTATTAAGGATTACGATGATGTGGCGATGAAAATCCCGCTTGATACCGCACAGCGCATCATGGGAACCAACAGCGTCAGTAAGGTATTAATCCTGCTGAAGGACGACGATACCGCCGTCTTTAGCGCCAAACTGCGCCAGTTTATTGCGAAGCATCATTTACCGCTGCTGGTCAAAGACTGGAAAGAGACCTCGATCTTTTATCAGCAAGTCGAAGGCTTATTATCCGGGATCTATTTCTTCATTAAGCTCATCGTCGGATTGATCGTGATCTTTATGATCGGCAATTCGATGACCATGAATATTATCGAACGTACCCGGGAAATAACCACCCTCAGGGCGATTGGCCTGAAACCCCTGCACGTCACCAGGCTGTTTTTACTGGAAGGGATTTTCATTGGTCTTATCGGCGCCCTTGGCAGTCTGGCGACAGGTTATGCCATTGCCTCTGCCATCAATCTTTACGGTATTGCGATGCCGCCGTCACCGGGGCAATCGCTGGGCTATACGGCCTTTATTAAAACCGACAGCGTAGCACTGACCTGGATAACCCTCGTATTACCGATCCTGGCCGCAACCGGCGCCTCTGTGCTGCCTGCATTACGTGCTTCACGGCTGAATATTTCAGATGCTTTTAAATTTTCGTAAGGAAGCGATATGAAACGCGTTGTCATCACAAAACTGCTCTTTTGTCTGTGCCTGTTTTCCTCGGCGGTATTATCAGCGCCGGTGGATAACGAAGCATCAGAGATTATTCGTCGTGCCGATGAGGTTCGTTCCCCGAATAAACCTTTTCGCTACACCCTGACCATTTATGAATATAAGTCGGGCGCATCTCAGCCTGATAATAAGCAGGTGCTGGATATTTCCATGCGCTTTATGAAACCCGAAGGGGGAATGAAAGCCGATGCCCGTTCGCTGGCGCGTTTTATTTATCCTCCGCGGGACAAAGGCAAAGTGCTGCTCTCTGACTGGTACGATCTTTGGTTCTACACGCCAGAACTGCGTCGACCGGTTCCCGTTTCGCGCCAGCAGCGCCTGATTGGACAAATTTCCAATGGCGACGTCATTGTCACCAATTTTGAGTATGCCTACCACGCCACGCTGCTGGGCGAGGAAGCATGCGGCGATACGCAGTGCTATAAGCTGGAGTTGGTGCGCAAAACGGATGACGTCACGTGGCCAAAAGTCATCTATTACGTCGAAAAAGAGGGGGAGAACCGTCCTTTTAAAGCGTCGTATTACTCTCTGGATAATAAATTGATGAAAGAAGTGCTGTACCAGGATTTTCAGATGGTATTAGGGAAGATGCGTCCGATGAAAATTATTGTGAAGGAGGCCCGTCACGGTAACAGCTACTCCGTGATGGAGTACAGCGATGTTCGCCTGGAGTCCTTGCCTGAATCCCACTTTACTCGCGAGTCTATTCAGCGAGGTGCCAATTGAAACGCACATTACTGGGGTTAACCCTGGCACTCTCCGCTCTGCCCGTGAGCGCACTGGCGGACTGCCTGTCCGGTTCCGACTTTGCAAAAAACAGCACTGTCACGCTGTATGAGCAGGTGTCGCTGGTCAAAAAACAAATTTCAGACTGGCGAATTAACGGCCGAAATCCTTATACCAGACACAATATCTACAATGACGCGGGCGTGAATCTCACCAGCAAGTGCGCGATCGTTGATAATGCGCTGGATCTGGATTTGTCTCTCTACGGGCTCACCTGGTACTCACCGCGCAAGGTGGGGGCATTTGAAGAGGACGACAGCCGCTCTCAGCTGCTGATTGAGCGTCTGAGACTGGTTTACGCCGTTTCAGACAGCGTGCAGCTTGAAGTGGGAAAACTTCAGGCGAAGCAGGGTCTCTTTTTCCTGCGCTCACCTTCCGATCTGACTCCGCATTACTACGCCGGGTTCAAACCGACGCGGCTTTACGATCCCGCGCTTCGCACTGCGTATCAGTCCTCGTCCTGGGCCGCGACGCTGTCAATGGACAACCGGGATGAGTCGCTCTCGCTGACCATGATTCCGAAGCTGGCGACGATCGATAAATACTATCTGACCTCCAGCAACTGGTCCGCGAACCAGCGTGGCAACAGCAGCGAGGCCTGGCTTCTGAGCTATACCTCACATGCCTTCCGTCAACATACCCCGGGGATGCGCATTCTGCTGGGAGACTCGCAGTCGGTTGCCGTCTCTGACAGCTATCACTACACCCCACAGCTGACCCTGAATGCCGGGATGGCCTGGCACCGGGAGCAGCGCTGGCGTCATCTCTCTGAGGAGAAAAGTGCAGAAGTCCAGAACTATGCATTTCCTTCGTCGCTGTATGAGACCAAGGACAAAAATGGCGTAGAGCTGGCGGTGGGCGGGCAATATACCACTGATACCTTTAACGTTTTCGGCCTGGAATATTATTACCAGAGCGAAGGCTACTCCCGCACGGAATGGCGCAAACAGCGCGAGCTGATGACCTTTTTGAATACGCCGACAGGCTATGCGCCGCTCGACAGGGCGTTTGATTCCTATAAGTACCTGATGGCGTCTGAAATCAGCAATACGGGCAACAAAGGCATGTTGCAGGGGAAACACTATCTCAACGCCTGGTCCAGCGTGCAGCTCACGCATCAGATCGCCGTGCAGCCTTATTTCGTCGTCAATCTGATGGATAAAAGCACCCTGTCGGGGCTCCACATCAGCGCACCGCTGACCTTTATTGATGACCAGCTGGAAGCGTATACCGGCGTCTATTCAGCACTGGGTAGCGCAAATTCTGAGTTTGCTTTCTTCGGCGATGTTGCCGGTGGCTATGTTGGCTTTAAGTATTACTTATAAGGAAATGACTATGACGCTTGATAATCCATCGCAGCCTGTGGTGCTGCTGTTTTCCGGCCAGGGAAACCCGGTGATTGGTATGGGCAGCGATCTGTGGGATCTCAATGCAACGACGAAACAGATCTGGGATTGTGCCAGCGATGTGTCGGGCCTCGATCTGCGCCGACTCTGCCTTAAGGGGCCGATGAACAGGCTGATCCAGACCACGGTACAACAGCTGGCCGTTACGGCGATCAACGTATCGCTTTATAGCCTCTGCCGCGAGCGCTTCCCGGCGCTGCGCGTCGTGGGTGCCTGCGGCCATAGCGTTGGCGAATACAGTGCCCTGTACGCGGCAGGCGCGATCTCGCTGGAGACCCTGTTCCGTACGCTGCATTTTCGCGCCAGTACCATGGATTCGGTGAGTAAAAAGCAGAAAGGCGCGATGCTGGCGCTGAAGGGGGCCGATTTTGCCACGCTGAGTGACATCATCACCCGTTCCGGGATCGCGCTGGATATCAGCTGCGACAATACCCCGCGTCAGCAGGTGATTGGCGGGACCCCGTCTGCGCTGAGTGATTTTGCCAAAGTGCTGGCCGATGAAGGCTATGAGCCGATCAAGCTCGGCGTCAGCGGGGCCTGGCATACTCGTTTAATGGCTGAGGGCGTGCAATTGATGCGTGACTTCCTGGCGGGACAGCCTTTCACCTCGCCAGCCTATGACGTGCTGATGAATGTGACCGCCAGAGTCGAAACGGTGCCGGACAATATCAAAGAGAACCTCTCCCTGCATCTGACGCAGACGGTGAAATGGGCCGATTCCATGGCCAGATTCATCCATCATCCAGACCAGCCGCTGTTCCTGGAGATGAGCAACAAACCCTATCTGGGACAGATGCTAAATGATTTTTCCGGTTTTTCTGCCGGGCGTGTCCTGCACTGCAGAAAAGTGTTAGGGATGTAATGGCCGAGCTATGATTCCAGATTATTTAACCTTCATCCGCTATCAGGATAAAAGGAACGTGCTTTTTATCTATATCGTGACGTTTATCCTGCTGGGCTTTTACTGGAAAAATGCCGGTTTCTCTTTTTCCCGGCAGGATGCCTGGGTCGCGAGCGGTATTTTCGCGCTGATCGGGTATAGCTTCATTGCCGACCTTAAGGCCTTCTGGGCCTATAAATGCGTCGTCAAGAATGTTGATTTGTCGGTATTTGTCGGCAAAGAGAGCCCGAAAACGAATTCGATCATCTTCGAACCGATTATCGTGCTTGCCGTCTCGATCCTGATTTTCGCGGGCATCACGGGGCTCTTCCTTGCGCTGACCACGCCAGGCATCACGCTGCTGATCATGGTTTTCGTGGCGCCGCTGATTATCTGGGGGATCTTTGCCGCGCTGCGCCATGTCTATATTCAGCAGGTCGTTGCCTCAGCCAGAGACAAGGCAAAATACACGCAGCTTTCACAGTATGTGGCCGTTGCTGTCGTGATGAGTGTGGTGATGAATCTCCTGACCATCAGCCCCTTACGCAACAGTGCGCAGTTTGATCTCTATGGGCGCTACTTCACCTTAACCGCCATCATTACCATGGTGGTGCTCTGCGTGGTGGTGCTGGGAATCAATCTGCTGTTCTTGCGCTTTACCCGACGCTATGTGTTTCTGGGCCATCTGTTCCTTAACGAGATTGATCTCTATTTCTCCCCGTCAATCCCGTGGAGGACACTGTCTGAGAAACCATTATGGCTGCGGCTGGTGATGCTGGTGGGCGTGGAATGTGTCTGGTCGGCTGTTATCGGCGTGCTGCTTACGCTTTCGGGATGGCAGGTCTGGTTTGAGGTCTATTTCCTGCTTTGCTATCTGCCATGTCTGGTGTACTACACGCTGCACACCTGGTGGAAATGGCATACCGATTTTATGATGTCGAGCGATATGTATCTGCGCTGGGCGGAGATCAGCAGAGAGGACACCCCCTGGTAGTCGCCTTCTGAAAGACATAAAAAAGCCAGACCCTCATCACTGATGGTCTGGCTTTTTATTACGTCTGTTTCGCTTAGCTCATTTTCATCCATGACAGCAGCATGGAGGCGCTGGCAATGACGTTAATGTTGGAAATATAGCCGTCGTAGCGGTTGTTAATGGCAGAAAGCTGATTATTAAAATGATCGTTTTCTGCCGTGAGCACGTCGAGCAAGGTGCGTTTGCCAAGGTGATACCACTGTTCGTAGAACATACGACGCACCCGATCCGTTTCACTTGTCAGGCGATCGTAATCATCGGCGCGCAGGAAAGAGGAGTCACGTACCTGAATCTGATAGTTAATCTGATACTCCAGATCTTTGTAACTCACTTCATATTGCTGCTGCGCCATATTGGCTTTCGCCCGTGCCGACATCTCAGCGGCACGCTGAGAGCCACCGCTAAACGCCTCCCACTCGACGTTTAAGCCCGTATACCAACCCGCTTCGTTGCCGTTGCTGTCTTTGGCGGTGCTTTTGGAGATGACCCAGTTCACCTGCGGCAGGGCCGACGATTTAATGCTTTCTGCCTCATACTCTGCCGCCCGGACTTTGGACTGCAGGTTCAGCATCATCGGGTTTTTATCCAGCCCAGAAAGCGCCACCGACGCCGGAATGACCGTGTCGTGCCAGCTTATGCCTTCCGGTAATTCAGGCTCGATCCCCAGCAGACGCACCAGTTTGATTTTGCTGGCGCTCAGTTGATGCTCAATATTGTCGAGACTCGCCTGGGCCGACATCAGTTTTGCTTTTGCCTGCACCAGTTCACTCTCTCTGCCGCGGTCTGCCTGGGTAATTTGCGACAGCATGGTGACCAGCTCTTTCATGCGGCCAACATACTGTTTCGCCACAACCTTACTGTGCTGGTAACGCCCCATGTTCATCAGCTCGGACACGGTGTTGTAGGCCAACTGTTCGCGGGAATACTCTTTTGAATAACGGGCTGCTTTTGCCGTTTCCAGAGAGTTGTCCACCTGGTTACTGATCCTTCCCCAGTCAATAATCGGCGTATTAACGGAGATCGTGCCGCTAGAGTCGCTGATATGGCTATTGTTGGATGACGACTGGCGATCGCCGCCCACGGTCGACAGCGGCGAGGTTACGCCCAGACGTACCTGGGGCATGCGCTGGCCTTTTACCTGATCGACCATGTAGTCAGACGCCATCACCTCTGCTGAGGCGGCCCGCAGTTCCGGGCTATACGCCAGCGCTCTGGCCACCATGCTGCGCAGAAAAACAAGCGAATCCTGACTGCCGGCATGGTAGCCCTGCGACATGCCGCTGATGGCTTGACGCGCACCGCCGTCACGACGCACCCCGGCGTACGCCGGGTCCGGTTTGTAATACTCGGTGACGGGCGGGAAGAAGTCTGCGTTTTTCTTCAGCGCAGCCCGGCTTTCCGCCGGTTTTGACGGGCCGGGGGCAAACTCCCTGGCTGTCGGTGCAGAGGCGTAACGTTCTGGGCGCGCAGTGGCTTGCGTTGGCATCGCCTTTTGCGTACTGACGTATTGCGACTGGGTACGCATGGCGGGCAGCGAACGCGGCGATGCCGCACTGTGCGACACCGTCCGCTGCACAGGCTGCACTTCGCGGTTGAGCTGTGACTGTGTGCGCATCGGCGGCAATGACGCCAGGCTGCTTTTAGCCTGAGCAATGTCAGCCGCGTGCAGCGGAATGACAAAAGAAGAGCAGGGCAAGCAGAGTGCAACTGCGGTTGCTACCCTTGCCCAACGACGCTCTTTACGTGCCTTAACCATATAATTATCTCTCCCTGAAGGCTTCGCGCGCTTTCAGTATCGGTTTGAGGATGTAAGACAAAATGGTCTTCTCCCCCGTTCTGATTTCTACGTTTGCCACCATTCCCGGCATGATCGGGAATGACTTGTCTTTTACCTGTAACGCGGCACGGTCGGTGCGGACGAACACCCGGTAATAGGTAGAATCTCCACGCCCCTGACGGGCTTTCTCTTCATCGATCAGGGTGTCTGAACTGAGGTGTTCAACGACACCGTTTAATCCGCCATAAATGGCATAGTCGTAGGCGGTAATTTTTACCGTGGCGGGCAGGCCCGGATGGATAAAGGCCACATCAGAGGGTTTGATTTTGGCTTCAACCAGCAGGTTATCTTCAAGCGGAATGAGGGTCATGATCTCCGCCCCCTGCTGAATGACGCCGCCACGGGTTGTCACCCGGATGTTGTTGACGGTGCCGCGCACGGGCGCCACCACCGTGGTACGGTTCATTACGTCCTGGCGTCCGCGCAGAATTTCTTCCGCCTGCGCCAGCTCAGATTCCAGTCGGTTCAGTTCGCTGTTGGCATCAGAGCGGAAGCGGTTGGTACGCTCGGTGATCTGCAGGCTGAATTCGTTCGCCTGGCGCTTGAGGCGCAGGATTTCGACATCCGACATTAACCCTCTGCGCGCTAGCGGCTCCGACAGACTGACCTCGTTTTGCGCCAGTGTCAGGCTCCGTTTTAAGGCCTCTACGCTTTCATTCAGGGTTTTCAGGCGGGCGTTATAGGCCTGGGTCTCATCACGCACGATTGACTCAATCCCGGCGATATCCGGCGGGAAGGTCAGTGGCGTGTCGTAGGCTTCCGCCCTGAGACGGGCAATGCTGCCTTTCAGCCCCTGCACTTTAGACAACGATTCGCCATAGCTGGCCCCGGCGCGAGTTGGGTCAATCTTCAGCAGAATCTGGCCTTTCTCGACGATGTCGCCTTCCTGCACGTTCAGCTCTTCGAGAATGCCGCCTTCCAGGCTCTGAATGAGCTGCTCGCGGCTGGCGGGGATCACTTTCCCGTCGCCACGGGTAATCTCCTCAACCCGGGCGAAATGCGCCCAGACCAGCGCCACCACCACAACCAGGGTGATGGTGTAGAGCATGATCATGCTGAAAGGGGTCTTCTGTGCGATCAGCGCGCCCTGCAGGTCGTGCATGAATTTCAGATCGTCGGCTTTCACTTTCCCCGTTGGCTGTGCAGGGTGTAATGCCAGCCCGGTGCCCGCTCTCTGCGTAGCGTTCACGTTTTCCAGTGCCGTTGAGGGTACGCCTGCATCCGTTTCGGCCTCTCCCTTTGAGGCGTTATGATTCACTTCGTCCTCGTTCATCATTCATTCACACCTTGTTTCTGTTGCTTCTCTTCGACTGAATGCATTGCTTGCTTTTTCTTCATGACATTCTCATTCAGGCTGGCCATCACCTGATCTTTGGGACCGTCTTTCACTACGTGTCCGTCTTCCATGACGATCAGACGCTCTACCAGGCTCAGTACGGACATGCGGTGGGTCACAATGACCAGCGTTTGTCCTTGCGTCGCTTCTTTGAGCCGACGAAGGAACAGGGTTTCCGTCATCGCATCCATTGAGCTGGTGGGTTCATCCATCAGCAAAATCTTTGGCCGCAGCAACAGGCAGCGGGCGAGGGCGACGAGCTGTTTTTGTCCACCGGAAAGGCAATTGCCCATTTCGCCGATAGGCATGTCAAAACCCAGTGGATGTCTGGCCGCCACGTGATCAAGCCCGGTCAGGCGAACCACCCGCAGAAACTCTTCCGTGCTCACGCCCGGGTTGCCAATGATGATGTTATGGCGCAGGGTGCCGTAAAACAGGCGGCAGTCCTGCCCGACGTAACCCACCGCAGCGCGCCAGTCGGCGGGATCAACCTGTGTCGCATCCACACCATCAATGAAAAGCTGTCCGCTGCTCTGCTGGTACAGGCGCGCCATCACGCGCAGCAGGGTCGACTTCCCGCTGCCAATTTTGCCCAGCACGGCCACCTGTTCCCCGGCCTCGATGTTGATATTGATGTTGTCCAGAATGCGTGGCGCGACCATCATTCCCGGTACCGGATAGGTAAACCCCACCTTTTTCAGACGCAGGCTGCCGGTGAAATTGGGCGTCGGCAGATAATTGATCAGCGCATCGCGCTCGGTCGGCGTTTCCATCAGCTGGTTAAGGGATTTCAGCGCGGTTTTAGCGTGCTGATAACGCAGCGCCAGACCGACCACGGAGGCCAGAGGCGCGAGCGAACGGCTGGAGAGGATCACCACCCCAATCATGGCCCCCATGGTCAGCTCTCCGGCGTGGATTAAATAGACGCCGAGCACCACGATGCAGACGGTGGTGATTTGCTGCACAAAAGAGACAAAGTTAGTGGTCAGCATGGAGAGATAGCGGGTTTTCATCGAGGAGGCCGCAGCCAGTGCGCTGAAATCATTCCAGCGCTTTTGCATCACCCCTTCGCCCTGAGCGGCTTTTAAGGCCTCAAGCCCTTCGATGCTCTCGATCAGCAGACCCTGCTTAAGCGAAATTTCCCGGACGTTTTCTTCCATGTAGCGACCCAGTGGCCACTGGATAATGACGCTGACAATCAAAATCAGTGGCATGGCGACCAGCGGTACAACGGCCAGTGGGCCGCCAATCATGTAAATGATGAACATGAACAGCAGACAGAACGGCAAATCGGACAGCGTGGCGAGGGTCGCAGAGGTGATAAAGTCGCGGACGGCCTCAAAATCGCGTAACTGGTTCGCAAAGGTTCCGGAGGATTGCGGCTTGTATTCCATGCGCATCGACATCACCTGGCGAAACAGCTTCGCCCCGAGGATCAGATCTGCTTTTTTACCGGCGATGTCGATCAAATAGGCGCGGATTTGTCGGCTGGCAAATTCAAAAATAATGGCAATCACCACGCCAATCGCCAGCGACCACAGGGTGACGTACGCCTGGGTGGGGATCACGCGGTCATAGACGTTCATGGTGAAGAAGGTACCGGCCAGCGTAAGAATGTTCGCCAGCAGCGCCGCCAGTGCCGCGCTGTAGAAGTAATGCCGGTAGCGCCACAGCGTCGAATAGAGCCAGTGACCTTCATCCTTGGCTTTCGGTAACAGCTGGTCTTCAGCACGCGCGTCCAGCGTGGGTTTTGGCGTCGTCACAAGGGCATAACCGCCATAAGCCTCGTGTAAATCCGCCTCTGCAACGAGGAGCGTTCCGTCGTTTTCAGGTACCACAATCTGATACGTATGTTGCCCGCGCTTTCCCTTGCGTGCGGTAAGAATGCAGTATGTCCCGTCTTTGCGTGCAATAAGCAAAGGGAACAGCCAGGAGGAAAGCGAATTCAGATCGCGTTTAACCCAACCGGCGGAAATGCCCATCTGCTCAAGCATACGTAATGCCATTTCAGGCTCCAGCTTGTCGCTTTTTGGCAGGCCTGCATACAGCACCTCTTTGCTGGCATACTTAGAATGATGCCCACAAAGCCATTCAACGCCCCACAGAAGAGAATCTTTTTCAGGGGCTTCAATATCATCAAGAGTATGCTCTGAATTAATTTTTACCGTGGAGAGATGCGTATTCATTTTGAATTCAGACCTGTAGTTGCGTTCCTCACTTAGAATTAAAAAGTAAAGAATATGTTATTTAAAAACGACCAGGGGCATCCGTAAATACAACGGGTGACGCGGGTGGATTATGTAAAAATACAAGCACTGGTAATATCGTAGTGTAGGGTTTTATCCCTCTTACACACAATAAGGAAAAGTAACTGTTCCTTTAAGAATATTCTACGTCAAATTTGCTATGCTGATGTTTTAACGTCTCTTTCTAACGTGGACGTATTAGCTCGCCAGCCTTGAAATGGGAACGCCCAGCTTTGTTTCAATTCTTATTTTCATGGCGTAAATGTTTTTGACATTCGTGGCATTTTTCATAGCAATCTTTTTAGGCAGTTGACCTTTATACAGTTCAGAAAAGAGTGCATATTCATTTGCGCTAAGTTTGGCTCTTTTTTCTGAAGGCCGTATTATTTTCCCCATAAAAGACTGGCTGATCTTCATTTTGATATCCTCGGCCAGGTCATCATGAAAAATGACCGTGCTGATGATCGTGTCTGCCGTGTCGTTGTAGAACCAGTAGTGGGCAATGGCCGCCATTTTTTTATCGGTGATCAGAATCAGGCGCGAGTTTCTGAACTGAGCTAACCAATTGTTTGATAAGAAGTAATTTATATTTTTGTAATTAAAGTCTATCACAACAATCGGTTGTGAAATTATTTTTGAATTAATATCAGCAAAGTATTGTAAAATGCCTTCTATCAGAAATGAGTTATTTTCTGGCCAAATATAAAATTCTGTTCCTGAACATTCATCGCACTTTGTGCTGCGAATGGAAGCATAGGCGCATTTATGCACACATCCGTAACAACGCATAGTGTAGTTGTCATTCTCATTTTGTTTAATAGTAATAATGTTCATGTGATCAAACGCTACGCGTCCATATAATATATGTAAAATATTATGTAATATATCAACAATCAGATAAATTATGCATTACGGAAAAACACGAGTGACAGTCAGAATACGCTCTGTTTGTCCAGGAATTTTCGACAGAGCGTATTGTCAGTTTTACACTAACTTGCAAGCCGTGTGATGGACACGCCCAGCTTGCGTTCAATGCGGTTCTTCATGGCGTAGGTGTTTTTAACACTGGTGCCGTTCCGGTAGGCGATTTTTTTTGGCGACCATCCGTTAAAGAGGAATGAAAACAGGCAGTATTCATTCTGACTCAGTTTGGGTCTGTTACCTGTCGGTTTAATCGTTTTTGCCAGGAACGTTTTTTTCAGTTTCGTCGAGACTTCTTCTGCACTATCGTCATAAAAGATAATTGAACTGATAGTGGTTTCTAACGTGTCGTTGTAAAACCAGTAGTGCGCAATTGCCGTCATCTTTTTATCAGTGACAAGAATCAGTCTCATGTTTTTGAACTGATCTAACCAGTTTTCAGATAAAAAATAATTGATGTTTTTATGACTGAAGTCGATGATGACAACCGGCTGCGAAATATATTTATCATTTACCTCGCCAAAGTGATGGCGAATGCCTTCAACCAAAAAGGTGTTATTATCAGGCCAGATATAATATTCAAGCGCGTGGCAATCACGGTTCTGGCCATCTTCAGACGTATTAAAGCGGCATTGCTTTTCGCAACCATAACAACGCATGTCAGGGGTATGACAAACAGGTTGTCCACCTGTATGAGATAAATAGCCAGGATTGTTAGTTGCACAGTACATATTATACCTCACACGCGATGTTTTCTTACGTTAATGATATTAAGCCGGAGTCTGACAAACGCCGTCGTTCTTTAGGAATAATCATATGCTGGACCAGGCAATAATCTTAATTAAATAGTATGAACTGACTATTATGAATGCGATTTAAGAATTAATTTTATATAATACAAGGTGTTATAAAAGTTCTTAAATGAGAGTGAGATTCATTTATTTTTATCTAAAATGCTGTAATTGTTGTTTTTTGGTTAATTTTTGGCAGAGTCGTTTACTTTCTGAAATACCGGGTGAAAGACACGGTTTAATAAGCCGAAAAAGCACGGACTTTATTAACTAAAGTAAGCGGCGTGGAGCAATAAAATACGCATTTAAATATAGCCGCAGAAAATAGTTGTCCTGTTTATAAAGCGTATTATTTACCTGTTTCTTGTGACTCGTCGTCCGTTATATCAGTGCCCGGCGTTACCAACCGGCGGCATCGTTGCCTGTTTTATCGGTTACATAATCTTTAGTTAACAAAGAATATACATAAAAAGTGCATTTATTTAACATTTGATCGTTTTTGGTGCATTTGTTGCACTGTTTTTGTGCAGTGAACGGGATGGCTAATGTGCTGGCGCAACGTTTGACGTGCCAATTCGTTTTTGATGTTCTGCTTATAAATTAACAGGTTATTACCCTTTACACTGCGAAATTTTGAACCAATATAAAATTGGTTCGTTTATTGCTTAATCATTAGCACGATAAGTAGCGCCTCATATCAATAACTTATCGTTAATAACAATAAAGTCATGATGAAAGCGAGCGAACCAATATGGAAAAACCGTCACGGTTTCTGGCAAATTCCAGCACCGCGCTTGAACAATTGCGCGGTCTTATTCACCAGCACGAGTCAACACCAGGCCTTCCGCTGCCCACGGAACGTGAGCTGTCGGAAACTCTCGGCGTAGGACGACGTGAAGTACGTCGTGCGCTGGATGTGCTGGAAGAAGAGGGGCGGATCTGGCGTAAGCAGGGCAAAGGCACTTTTATTGGTCCTGCTGCGCCTGTGGAACCGCTGGCCCTTCAGGGATTGGTTCAGCAAACCAACCTTCTGGAAGTGATGGAAGCTCGTCTACAGCTCGAACCCGGCTTAGCCCGGCTTGCGGCACTGCGTGCCACCAGGGAAAACCTCGCGCTCATGCAGCGCATGCTGGAACGCATCGATAAGGTCAGCCCGGACGACCGCGATCTGAATGAACTGTGGGACAGCGCCTTTCACCGCGCCATAGCGGAGGCCGCAGGCAATCGCCTGATGCTCGGTCTTTTTGATGCCATTGATGCCGTCAGGCGTGAGCCTGGCTGGCAGCATTTGCGTGAGCTTGCCCGAACCCCCGAACGGGTCGATGTCTACAACGACCATCATCATAAAATCATGTCCGCGATTATCCATCGCCAGCCCAACGAAGCAGCGGCCGCCATGCGCGAACATCTGCTTAGCCTGCAAAACGCCCTGATACAGGCGATCCACCTTGAGGACGACATCACGCTATGACGACGATTCCGTTTAAGGAAGCCACTCCGGTACTGGGCCTGCAAAACCTCAACGTTAAGTTCGCCGGATCGCCGGTGAGTGTGCTTGACGGTATCTCGCTGACGGTCAAAGCGGGTGAAACGCTGGCGCTGGTGGGGGAGTCCGGCTGCGGGAAAAGTATCACCTCCTTAGCGCTGATGGGGCTATTACCCGCCAGCGCGCAGATTGTCAGCGGCGATATGCAGTTTCGTCGCCACGATCTGCGAAAGCTCTCCCCGCGGGAATATGCCGATCTCCGCGGTAACGAGCTGGCGATGATTTTCCAGGAGCCGATGACGTCGCTCAACCCCGCCTTTACCCTTGGGGACCAGCTCAGCGAAGCGGTTATGCGCCATCAGAACGTTTCGCGTGCACAGGCGATGAATACCGCGCTGCAAATCCTGGAGAAGGTGCAGATCCCGGCGGCAGAGATGCGTTTGAAAGCGTATCCGCACCAGCTTTCCGGCGGCATGCGCCAGCGCGTGATGATTGCGATGGCGCTCATTAACCATCCGCGTTTGTTGATTGCCGACGAGCCGACCACCGCGCTGGACGTCACCATTCAGGCGCAAATCCTCGCGCTGCTCAACACCTTAAAAGAGGAGACCGGTACGGCGGTGCTGATGATCACCCATGATTTAGGCGTGGTGGCGGAAGTGGCGCAGCAGGTGGCGGTGATGTATGCCGGGCAGGTGGTGGAGCAGGGGAGCGTCGAGGCCATCTTTGCCGATCCGCAGCACCCGTACACCATTGGTCTGATGGGCTCTATTCCGTCCGCGGGCGCGCGTAAAGGGCCGCTCGCCACCATTCCCGGCGCGGTTCCCCTGGCGGAATCCATGCCGAAAGGTTGCCGCTTTGCGACCCGCTGCCCCTTCGCGCAAACGCGCTGCCATAACGAAAAACCGTCGCTCACGGCGCAGGGGGCTGACCATCTGGTCGCCTGCTTCCGCGTGCCGCTGGAACAACACATTGCGCTGGGAGAGATCGCATGACCACGCCCATTCTTGAAGCCCGTGACCTGAGCAAGCGCTTCCCCGGCCCGAAGAAGCTTTTTACTCCAGCCCGCTTTGTGACGGCGGTGGATCGCGTCTCCCTCTCCGTGATGCCCGGCGAAACGCTGGCGATTGTCGGGGAGTCCGGGTCCGGCAAATCCACGCTCGGCCGTCTGCTGCTGCGTTTGCTGGCTGCCAGCGAAGGACGCGTGTTTTATCAGGGGGAAGAGATCACACACGCCTCAGGAGCTCGTCTCAACCAGCTGCGCCGGGAATTACAGATTATTTTTCAGGATCCTTTTGCGTCGCTAAACCCGCGCATGACGGTTGAGCAGATTGTGGGTGAGCCGCTGTGGCTGCATCAGGAGATGAAAAAAGCCGATCGTCACTATCGCGTTGCGGAACTGCTTAAAACGGTGGGTCTGCCTGCCGCCTGGGCAGCGCGTTTTCCGCACGAGTTTTCAGGTGGGCAACGCCAGCGCATTGGTATTGCGCGTGCGCTGGCCTCCGGGCCAAAACTGCTGCTGGGAGACGAGCCCGTCTCGGCGCTGGATGTTTCCGTGCAGGCGCAGGTGATCAATCTGCTGGAAAGCCTGAAGCATCAGCTGGGGCTAACGATGGTGATTGTTGCCCATGGTCTGGCGGTCATCCGCCATATGAGCGACCGCGTGGCAGTGATGTATCTCGGGCAGATCGTTGAGCTTGCCAGCGTCGACGAGATCTTTGACGCGCCTCTCCATCCTTACACCCAGGCGCTCATCGCCTCTGCACCGCAGATGCAGCCGGGCGCCCGACGCGCTGCCCCGTTGCTGCAAGGGGATTTACCGAACCCGGCCGATCCCCCGTCCGGGTGCCGATTCCATACCCGTTGCCCGTATGCCACGGATGAATGTCGCCTTGCCGAGCCCATTAATCAGGTGCTGGAAGGCGGACGCCAGATTGCCTGCCACCGCTGGCAGGAGATTAACCGCGATCGCAGTGTTATCCAGATAGCACCGCCGTCTGCCGCCTTTCTGCGCCGCCGCGCGCTGTTTGAACACGCGGCCTCTCACTCCTCCCTTCCTTCAAGGAACTCATGATAATGACAATGCGTAATTCTCTTTTGACCGTACTGGGAAGTGTTATGTTGCTCGGCGCGGCGCTGCCCGCCCAGGCTGAAAGCGTGCTGCGAGTAGGGCTGGGTGCAGACCCGGACATGCTCGATCCGCATCTGGCGCGCACCTATTATGGCCGTTTCGTTTTTGCCTCCCTGTGCGACAGGCTGGTGGATGTGGACGAAAACCTGAAAGTGGTGCCGGGTCTGGCGAAAGAGTGGACCTGGAGCGAGGATGGCAAAACCCTGACCTTCAATTTGCGTGAGGGCGTCACCTTCCATGATGGCGAAAAATTCGATGCGGCAGCGGCAAAATACAACCTCGACCGGGCGCTGACCTTAAAAGGCTCTCTGCGTAAAAGTGAAATATCGTCCGTGGAGTCCGTTGAGGTCACCGGCCCGATGCAGATCGCCCTGCACCTGAAAACCCCCGATGCTGCCCTGTTAATGCAGCTCACCGACCGCGCCGGGGCGATGATGGCCCCCGAAGCGGCGAAAAAACCGGACTTTGCCGCCCATCCCGTCTGCTCCGGTCCTTATAAATTCGACAGCCGCGTCTCCCAGGATCGCATTGTTCTGACTCGTTTCGACAACTACTGGAATAAAGACGCTTACCACTTCGACAAGATCATCTACCTGCCGATCCCGGATGCCTCCGTGCGTCTGGCGAACCTGCGCGCGGGCGATCTCGATCTGACCGAGGGCATTGCCGCCAGCGACGTTAAAACCGTCGAAGCCGACAGCAAGCTGTCGCTGGCGAAGGTGACGGGGCTCGGGTATCAGGGCATCACCTTCAATATCAATAATGGCAAGGTGCCAGCGAACGATCCGTTCAAGGACGCCCGCGTGCGTGAAGCGTTCTCTCAGGCCATTGACCGCGATGCGCTCAATCAGGTGGTCTTTGAGGGGCTGTATACGCCTGCCAACCAGCCGTTTTCGACGGTAAGCCCATATCACGTCAACCTGCCGGTGCCCCCGCGTGACGTCGACAAGGCGAAAGCGCTGCTTAAAGCCGCAGGCGTCGCGACGCCGCTGAACGTGAATCTGCTGGTGCCGAACAACCCAACCTCGCAGCAGGTCGGCCAGGTATTGCAGGCGATGGTGGCCGAGGCGGGCTTTACCCTGAATCTGCAGATGACCGAGTTCGCCACGCTGCTCGATCGCCAGCAGAGCGGTGATTACCAGCTGAGCTTCTCCGGCTGGTCAGGACGTCCGGACCCGGATGGCAGCATCTACGGTTTTATCCACAGCAAAGGGACGCTTAACGACGGCCGTTACAGCAATGCGCAGGTCGATGAGTGGCTGACCCAGGCGCGTCTCAGCAACGATAAAGCCGTTCGCCAGCCGCTGTACGACAAGGTAGTGAAGCAGCTGCAAACCGACATGCCTGTTGCCTACCTCTACTTCGAGCCGCGCATTTTCGGCCTGAACAAAAGTGTGCAGGGCTTTAAGCCGTACCCGGACGGCATCGTGCGTCTGGCCGGTGTGACGCTGGCGAAATAACCGTCCCGAGGAGAGACCATGCTGGAACTGATTTGCAAACGTCTGCTGCTGGCCATTCCGACGCTATTGCTGGTGAGTATGATGGTGTTCGGGCTGCAGAAGCTGCTGCCCGGCGATCCGCTCATCGCCATGGCGGGCGAGGAGCGCGATCCGGCGGTGATCGCCCAGCTGCGCGCTGAGCTCAATCTGGATGCGCCCATCCCGGTGCAGTATTTCCACTGGCTGACGCGCGCGCTGCAGGGCGATCTAGGGGTCTCCTTACGCACGCACGAACCGGTGACCGAGCTTATCGCCAGCAAACTGCCGGTCACGCTGGAGCTGTCGCTGCTGGCGATGATCATCGCCCTGGTGTTCGGCATCAGCATGGGGATCCTCGCGGCGGTGAACAAAAACAGCTGGGTCGATCACGGGGCGAACTTTGTGGCGATCTCCGGGATCTCGATACCGCACTTCTGGCTCGGGATCCTGCTGATACTGGTCTTTTCGGTCAATCTGCAGTGGCTGCCGGCGTCCGGGTTTGTGCCGTTTAGTGAAGATCCGGTGCAGAACCTGCGGACGTTGCTGCTGCCTGCCGCCGTGCTCGGCACCGGGCTGGCGGCCACGCTGATGCGCCATACCCGCGCCTCCATGATCGCCGTGCTCAAAGCTGACTACATCCGCACCGCGCGGGCCAAAGGGCTGCTGCCAAAAGCCGTCATTATCAAGCATGCGTTTCGCAACGCGCTGGTGCCGGTGATCACGCTTACCACGCTGCTGTTCGGCGAGCTGCTGGGCGGCGCGGTGCTGACCGAGCAGGTCTTCACCATTCCGGGATTTGGCAAAATGATCGTCGACTCGGTGTTTAACCGCGACTACGCGGTGGTGCAGGGCGTGGTGCTGATCGTGGCGATTGGCTTCCTGCTGCTGAACCTGCTGGCCGATGTGCTGTACGTTCTCATCAATCCGAAAATGCGAGGTTAACCATGGCGGAACTGACAACTCAAACCGTTGCGCCGGTTCTGCCCCGCGCGCAGAACCGGGTGCTGAAGAAATTTCTCGCCAATAAAAGCGCGGTGATCGGCGCGGTGATTGTGGGCTTCTTTGTGCTGGTGGCGCTGCTTGCACCGTGGATCGCGCCGTTCGATCCGGTGAAGGCGAATTTCCTCGCGGTGCGTAAAGCGCCCTCGGCGATGTACTGGTTCGGCACCGACGAGCTGGGGCGCGATATTTTATCCCGCATTATCTGGGGAGCCAGAACCTCGCTGATGGCGGGGTGTATGTCGGTAGTCATCGCCGTGGTCATCGGCGTGCCGCTGGGGCTGGTGGCTGGTTACTTTCAGAAGATGTGGGATGGGGTGATCTCACGCGTTATCGAAGCGCTGCTGGCCTGTCCGTTTCTGATCATGGCGATCGCCCTCGGGGCGTTTTTAGGCCCAAGCCTGACCAACGCCATGATCGCCATTGGCCTTTCCGCGATGCCGATCTTCGCCCGTCTCACGCGCGGCCAGGTGATCGCCATTCGCAACGAAGAGTACATCGACGGCGCGCGGGCAATTGGCCTGCCGGATCGCTGGATCATCATCAAATATGTCCTGCCGAACGTGATGTCACCCATTCTGGTGCAGGCCACGCTGGCCATTGCCTCGGCGATTATCGCCGAAGCCAGTCTCTCGTTTCTGGGTCTGGGGCAGCAGCCGCCAAACCCCTCCTGGGGCTCAATGCTTAACACCGCCAAAGGCTTCCTTGAGCAGGCGCCCTGGATGTCCGTCTTCCCCGGCGTGGCGATTTTCCTTGCCGTGCAGGGCTTTAATTTACTCGGCGACGGGCTGCGCGATGCGCTCGATCCGCGCCACGACTAAGGAGTCATGATGACCAAAGCGCTTGATTTTACGTCCGGTTACGCTTCACGACGCCCGCCGATGATGGGCCATAACGCGGTTGCCACCTCGCAGCCGCTGGCGGCGCAGGCGGGGATGAAGATGCTGCAGCTGGGCGGCAACGCCGTTGATGCGGCTATCGCCACCGCGATGGCGCTGACGGTGGTTGAACCCACCGGTAACGGGATTGGCAGCGATGCCTTCGCCATCGTCTGGGATGGTGAAAAGCTCCACGGCCTGAACGCCTCTGGCCGTTCGCCTGCGACCTGGCATGCAGATCTGTTCGCTGGCAAAACGGCGATGCCGGAAATCGGCTGGGATGCGGTAACCGTGCCCGGTGCGGTATCGGGCTGGGTGGCGCTGGCGGAACGTTTTGGCACGCTGCCGCTGACCACGCTGGCGCAGCCTGCCATTGAGTATGCGCGTAACGGTTTCCCGGTTTCGCCGCTGATTGGCCATCTCTGGCAGCGCGGTTATAACAAACTCAAAGACCAGCCGGGCTTTAGCGCCTGCTTCGCACCGGAAGGCCGCGCCCCGCGCGTAGGGGAGATCTTCCGTAACCCGGCGCAGGCTAACTCGCTGGAGCTGATTGCAAAAACCAACGGCGAGGCGTTTTATCGGGGCGAGCTGGCGCAGAAAATTGCCGCCTTCGCCAAAGCGCACGGCGCACATCTGACGGCTGAGGATCTGGCGAACCATCGTGTGGACTGGGTGGATCTGTTGTCGCGTGACTTTGCCGGCGGTTCGGTGCAGGAGCTGCCGCCGAACGGGCAGGGGATCGCCACGTTGATTGCGCTCGGCATTCTGGAGCAGTGCGGCATTGAGCACCATCATCCGGACTCCGTGCAATCCCTGCATTTATCCATTGAGGCGATGAAGCTGGCGCTGGCGGATCTCGACCGCTACGTGGCGGATGAAGCGCACATGGAGTTTGCGGCTAAAGAGCTGCTGAGCGACCATTATCTGAAATCGCGCGCGGCGCTTATCGACCCTGATAAAGCCTCGGATTTTGAGTACGGTTCGCCGACGCAGAGCGGCACGGTCTACATCAGCACCGCGGATGCCAGCGGGATGATGGTTTCGTTTATCCAGTCCAACTATATGGGCTTTGGTTCAGGGATTGTGGTACCGGATACCGGCATCAGCCTGCAAAACCGCGGCTGCGGATTTGTGCTGGATCCGAAGCACCCGAACGCGCTGGCGGGCAGCAAGCGTCCGTTCCACACCATCATTCCGGGTTTTGCGATGGACGGCAACGGCCAGCCGCTGATGTCTTTTGGTGTGATGGGTGGGCCAATGCAGGCGCAAGGGCATATGCAGATGGCGCTGCGCATCATGTTGCACGGGCAAAACCCGCAGGCGGCAATCGACGCCCCGCGCTGGCGCGTGGTGCAGGGCCGGGAGGTGATCGTCGAATCGACGTTCGATCGCAACACCATTGCTGCCCTGCGTGAACGTGGCCACCACATCGTCGTGGAAGATCCGCTCCAGGAGTATAACTTTGGCGGTGCGCAGGTGATTTACCGGATGCCGGAAGGGCACTACGTGGCCGCGACGGAGAGCCGCAAAGACGGGCAGGCGCTGGTGAGTTGATTAACGCCCGGTGGCGCTGCGCTTACCGGGCCTACGCTGTGCTTTTTGTAGGCCGGGTAAGGCATAGCCGCCACCCGGCTTTTTTCACCCAATACTAAACGGATCCGCATCCTGCCATGCGGGGAACTTCTCGCGATACTCCTTTAGCGCCGTCAACGACAGCTCGGCATCAATGCGCGTCGCCTGATGCGGTTCGGCGGTGGCGATGATCTCGCCCTGCGGATTCACCACCCGGCTATCGCCCCGGTAGTGATGTCCGTTGCCGTCTGTTCCCACGCGGTTACACCCCACCACGTACGCCTGGTTTTCTATTGCGCGTGCCACCAGCAGCGACTGCCAGTGCAGGGAGCGCGGCGCAGGCCAGTTGGCGACATACAGCGCCAGGTCGTAATCGTTGCGGTTGCGCGACCAGACCGGGAAGCGCAGGTCGTAACAAACCAGCGGCAGAATACGCCAGCCGCGCCATTCAAACACCACGCGTTCGTTGCCGGCTTGATAATGATGATGCTCATCGGCCATGCGGAACAGGTGGCGCTTATCGTAAAAATGGACCTTCCCCTCCGGCTCAACCAGCAGGAAGCGGTTCACCGGGCCGCGTTCCGTTTGCAGGGCGGCGCTCCCGGCGATTAGCGCGTTGGTCTGCTGCGCTTTGGCGTGCATCCAGGCGACCACTTCATCCTGCGGCATCGACTGTTGTGCGGCTTCCATCGCGAAGCCCGTGGTGAACATCTCCGGCAGGACAATCACATCGCGCCCGGTAATGCCTTCCAGTTGACGATCAAAGTGGCGAAGGTTGGCAGGGCCATCCATCCACACTAAAGGTTGCTGCAAAATAGAAATCTTCAGACCAGGCACAATTCAGACTCCTCAAACGACCCTTTTTGACACTGTAGCACGACATAAAGAGAAAAGATGGCAATAAAAAACCCCGCGCGTGGCGGGGTTTTTCAGGACGAAACGCGTTAAGCGGCTTCAGGTTTGCGGTGTTTCTCCGGCAGCTTTACCGGCTGTGTCGCCAGCTCGTCCGGTTCGAAATCATCGACGTTAATGCTGCGCAGACGGCTCTCTTCGGCTTTCACCAGGAGTGCGGCTTCGCTGTTGTCAATGATGCCACCCGCCAGTGCCTGTTTCGCCAGTTCATCCAGGCGGGTAAACGGCAGGTTTTTGCCCAGCTGTTTACAGATCTTCTGGTGAATCGGGTCGGCGGCCATCACGTCCAGCAGCGCCTCTTCCAGCAGACCCACCGGGTTATGTGGCGTTGGCGCCAGATACTGACCGCGGCCGATACGTGAGCGGGTTGCGCTCGGTACCTGCAGGATCTTCGCCACTTTATGATCCAGCTTGTCAGACGGCGCCAGATGATGACGACCGGTCGGGAAGATCGCCACGCGCAGGGCACCTGCCACCAGACGGTTAGGGAAGTTCACCAGCAGATCGTCAATCGCCTGCTCGGCCTGATACAGCGCATCCTGCACCCCCCAATGCACCAGCGGCAGATCCGCTTCCTGACGGCCTTCGTCGTCGTAGCGTTTCAGTACCGCAGAAGCCAGGTAGAGCTGGCTCAGCACATCACCCAGACGGGCAGAGATGCGCTCGCGACGCTTCAGGCTACCGCCCAGCACCGCCATGGAGACGTCGGACAGCAGCGCCAGGTTGGCGCTCAGCCGGTTCAGATGCTGGTAATAACGTTTTGTCGCATCATGGGTTGGCGTGGCGCTGGTCAGCCCGCGGGTCAGACCCAGCCAGAAGCTGCGCACTTTATTGCTGCCTACGTGACCGATATGTTTGAACAGCAGCTTGTCGAAGGCATCCACGTCGTTGTTCTGCGCGGCGGCCATCTCTTCCAGCACGTACGGATGGCAGCGAATCGCCCCCTGGCCGAAGATCATCATGCTGCGGGTCAGGATGTTTGCCCCTTCTACGGTGATGGCGATCGGTGCGCCCTGATAGCCACGCGCCAGGAAGTTGCCTTCGCCGAGCATAATGCCTTTACCACCTGCGATATCCATTGCATCAATGATCGACTGCTGTGCGCGGTGGGTGCAGTGGTACTTCACAATCGCGGACAGTACGGCCGGTTTTTCACCCAGCATAATGCCGTAGGTAATTAACGACGCGGCGGCATCCATCACGTAGGCGTTGCCTGCGATACGCGCCAGCGGCTCTTCGATCCCTTCCATCTTGCCGATGGAGATTTTGAACTGACGACGGATGTGCGCGTAGGCACCAATCCCCATCGCCACCGATTTCAGCCCGCCGGTTGAGTTCGACGGCAGGGTAATGCCGCGACCAACGGACAGACATTCCACCAGCATACGCCAGCCCTGACCGGCCATTTTCGGCCCACCGATGATGTAATCAATCGGGACAAAGATATCCTGACCGCGGGTCGGACCGTTCTGGAACGGCACGTTCAGCGGGAAGTGGCGACGACCAATTTCAACGCCCGGGGTAGAGGTGGGGATCAGCGCACAGGTAATGCCCAGATCTTCTTCACCACCCAGCAGTTTTTCCGGGTCGGAGAGTTTAAACGCCAGGCCCAGCACGGTAGCGACAGGCGCGAGCGTAATGTAGCGTTTGTTCCAGGTCAGGCGCATACCCAGCACCTGCTCGCCCTGCCATTCGCCCATGCAGACCACACCGGTATCCGGGATGGCGCCTGCATCGGAACCCGCTTCCGGGCTGGTCAGTGCGAAGCATGGAATTTCCTGACCGCGTGCCAGACGCGGCAGATAGTGATCTTTCTGCTCTTTTGTACCGTAATGCTGCAGCAGTTCGCCCGGGCCTAAGGAGTTAGGTACGCCCACGGTGATCGCCAGGATCCCGGAGACGCCAGCCAGTTTTTGCAGCACGCGAGCCTGAGCGTACGCGGAGAATTCCAGACCGCCATACTCTTTTTTGATGATCATCGCGAAGAAGCGATGTTCTTTCAGGTATGCCCACAGCTCCGGCGGCAGGTCGGCCATTTCATGGGTGATGGCAAAGTCATTGGCCATACGGCAGGCTTCTTCTACCGGGCCGTCAATAAAGGCTTGTTCTTCCGCTGTCAGACGCGGCTGCGGGTAGTTATGCAGTTTTTTCCAGTCCGGGTTGCCCTGGAACAGATCGCCTTCCCACCAGGTGGTACCGGCGTCAATCGCTTCTTTCTCGGTGCGCGACATCGGTGGCATCACTTTGCGGAAACCTTTGAATACCGGTGCGGAGATCATCGACTTACGCATCGGGGCAAAGTTAAACGGCAGAAGGATGATGGCCAGCGGCACTAAAAGCCAGATATTCCAGAGACCTGCGACGCCAAGCGCAGCCGTCCAGGCCAGAAGAATCAGGCTGCTCAGGAATAAACTTACACGGTGATAGAACAGCACACCGAGCAGGACAACGGTTGCGAGAATGCTCAAAATCATCATAAAGAAAAGCTCCCTTGCTTGTAGGAGGTCTGACCACTTGTGATGATATGGTTGTAGTTGATGTTATTTCCTTTAGCAATGTGTTTACAAAATAATTACAACCTGGTTCACATTGTTCGTTTGTTTGCCGGCACGAAAACGCAAAACGTCAGACGATTCGCATCCCTTTAGCTTCTCGCTTTTATTGCTATCCGGTACACTCCACTGTGTTATCTCATCAATACTGAAGGATTATCCTCATGTACCAGGATCTTATTCGTAACGAACTGAACGAAGCGGCGGAAACGCTGGCTAACTTTCTGAAAGATGATGCCAATATTCACGCTATTCAGCGCGCGGCGGTCCTGCTGGCCGACAGTTTCAAAGCCGGTGGCAAAGTGCTCTCCTGCGGTAACGGGGGGTCCCACTGCGACGCTATGCACTTCGCAGAAGAGCTGACCGGGCGTTATCGTGAAAACCGTCCGGGCTACCCGGCGATTGCGATCTCCGACGTGAGCCATATCTCCTGCGTGGGCAACGATTTCGGTTACGACTACATCTTCTCCCGCTACGTTGAAGCGGTTGGTCGTGAAGGTGACGTGCTGCTGGGTATCTCCACTTCGGGCAACTCTGGTAACGTGATCAAAGCGATTGCGGCGGCGCGTGAAAAAGGGATGAAAGTCATCACCCTGACGGGCAAAGATGGCGGTAAGATGGACGGTACCGCGGACGTTGAAATCCGTGTTCCGCACTTCGGTTATGCTGACCGCATTCAGGAAATTCACATCAAAGTGATCCACATCCTGATCCAGCTGATCGAAAAAGAGATGGTTAAGTAAGGCTTCGCTGGGGGGCACCGGTGCCCCCCGCAGTTGTGGAGTGGAGGTAATCTATGTGCGAACTGCTCGGGATGAGCGCCAATGTGCCAACCGATATCTGCTTTAGTTTCACCGGGCTGGTACAGCGCGGTGGGGGAACCGGGCCGCATAAAGACGGCTGGGGTATCACCTTCTACGAAGGCAAAGGGTGTCGCACGTTCAAGGATCCACAACCCAGCTTTAACTCACCGATTGCCAAACTGGTGCAGGATTACCCCATTAAATCCTGTTCGGTAATCGCCCATATTCGTCAGGCAAACCGCGGCGAAGTGGCGCTCGAAAACACCCATCCGTTTACCCGTGAGCTGTGGGGCCGTAACTGGACCTACGCTCATAACGGGCAACTTACGGGCTATAAGTCGCTGGAGACCGGTAATTTTCGCCCGGTTGGCGAAACCGACAGCGAAAAAGCCTTTTGCTGGCTGCTGCATAAGCTAACAGAGCGTTATCCGCGCACCCCTGGCAACATGGCGGCGGTATTTAAATATATTGCGTCGCTGGCGTCTGAACTGCGCGAGAAGGGCGTGTTTAACATGCTGTTGTCTGACGGGCGCTATGTGATGGCGTTCTGCTCGACGAACCTGTTCTGGATCACCCGCCGTGCACCGTTTGGCGTGGCAAAGCTGCTCGATCAGGATGTGGAAATTGATTTTCAGAAAGAGACCACACCAAACGATGTGGTCACTGTTATCGCCACGCAGCCGCTGACCGGCAACGAGACCTGGCAGAAGATTATGCCAGGCGAGTGGGTGTTATTTTGTCTCGGGGACCGTGTAATTTGATGCCAGCTGTGGGTGGACAACTTCGTGGCTCAGCGGTTTGCTGACCACATAACGGCCATCCACAACCGAGACGACTGGCGGCTTGTGCGTCTGCTCGAAATAGTCATAGCCCGGTTTTAGCTGTTTCCAGAAATCCGCGTAGTAAGAGTACTTGTGACGCGCCATGTTGGCATCGGTCATGCGGAACGGATAGATGCTGACCTGAACGTTTGGCTGACCAAAGACCAGTGCGCCCGTGACAAACTGGAAAATCTCATCAATGCCGGAATCGGTCATCGCGTAACAGCCGATGGACACACAGGCACCGTGGATCATCAGATACTTACCTTCGTAACCGTGCGCACGGTCAAAGGCATTCGGGAAGCCGATATTAATCGCTTTATAGAAACGGCTATCCGGTTTTAGCTGGTTACGCTGAACGTTGTAAAACCCTTCCGGGCTTTTGAAATCGCCCTGACGCTGTTTTGGCCCCAGACCACCGGAATAGTTACAAATCTTGTAGCTGTCGAGCAGCTGATATGTCTCACCCATTTTCACAAACAGGTCGAGTGTGCGTTCTTCCTTGAAGATTTGAATATAAACGGGAGATCCCATTAGCTGCTGTTTATATTCTTTGCTCACAGGCGTGGTTGAACTGTTGCTGCTGAGCAGCCCGGCAAACGACACGCACGGAATCAGGAGCATCGCAATGAACAATGCGATTTTACGCATACTACAAGTTCCTTGATAAAACTAAGACCAACTTGCCAGAACGGCAAAAGAGACCCGAAATCAGATTAATCTGTTAGGAGCGCTCACATTAGCACCGCTATAGATTTTCGCAAGAGCGGAGCTGTTAGTTTACAAATTAGTTTTACTTTATAACCCATCAAAATCGCGCTGGCTCCAGGAACTTTGCGTATCAGTTCGCAATTTGACACCTGCAGCTGAGTTTTATCTGCCCGGAAAACGCCGGAAATGGTACACTTCACGCCCTCAGAATAGTTGTTCACGGAAACTTGCTAACCACATGTTTAAAATAAGAAAAGGACTTGACCTGCCCATCGCAGGCGTGCCCGAACAGCACGTTTCGGCAGGCGCAAGCGTTCGCCATGTTGCCATTCTGGGCGACGATTACGTGGGGATGCGCCCCTCAATGCTGGTCCAGCAGGACGATCGCGTCATTAAAGGGCAGGCGCTCTTCGAAGATAAAAAAAATCCCGGCGTGATGTTTACCGCCCCTGCCAGCGGCACCGTTGTGGCGATCAACCGTGGCGAACGCCGCATGTTGCAGTCGGTGGTTATCCGCATTGAAGGGGATGAACAGCGTGAGTTTGCCCATTATGAGGCCGCAGACCTCGCGGCGTTGAGCCGTGAAACCGTTCAGGCGCAACTGCTGGACGCCGGTTTGTGGACCGCATTTCGCACACGCCCTTTCAGCAAAACGCCTGTGCCTGGCACGGTTCCGGCCGCTATTTTCGTTACGGCAATCGACACCAACCCACTCAGTGCAGACCCGCAGCCGGTTATTCTGGCACAACGTCAGGCCTTTGATGCCGGGCTGACCGTTCTCACGCGGCTGACGCCCGGGAAAGTCCACGTGTGCCAGGCCAGTGCCGGTAAACTTGGTGGCCATCCGCAGGGACAGGTGACGTTCAATGAATTTGCAGGCCCGCATCCGGCGGGGTTGGCGGGAACGCATATTCACTTCCTTGAGCCGGTCAGCCTGACAAAACAGGTCTGGCACCTTAACTATCAGGACGTGATTGCCATCGGCAAACTCTTTACCACCGGTAAGCTCTGCACAGAGCGAGTGATCGCGATTGGCGGGCCGCAGGCGGCAAACCCGCGCCTGGTGACAACGCTGTTGGGTGCGGATATCAATGAACTGCTGGACGACGAAACCAAAGCGGGTGAAAACCGTCTGATTTCCGGTTCGGTACTCAGCGGCCGTCATGCCGTTGGGCCGCAGGCCTATCTGGGACGCTTCCATCTGCAGGTGAGCATTGTGCTGGAAGGGCGTGAGAAAGAGCTCTTCGGCTGGGTGCTGCCAGGTGCAGAAAAGTATTCCGTCACCCGCACCACGCTCGGCCACTTCCTGCGTCATAAGCTGTTCAACTTCTCCACCAGCACAAACGGCGGTGAGCGCGCCATGGTGCCGATTGGCAACTACGAGCGTGTTATGCCGCTCGATATTCTGCCCACCGTGCTGCTGCGCGATCTGCTTGCCGGGGACACCGACAGCGCCCAGGCGCTGGGTTGCCTGGAGCTGGACGAAGAAGATCTGGCGCTCTGTACCTATGTCTGTCCGGGAAAATACGAATATGGACCGGTATTGCGCGAGGTGTTAACCCGCATTGAGCAGGAAGGATAACCATGGGCTTAAAACACCTCTTTGAAAAAATAGAGCCGCATTTTACCGAGGGTAAACTGAAGAAGTACTACCCGCTGTATGAAGCGACGACGACCATTTTCTACACGCCAGGTCTGGTGACGAAAGGCGCGGCGCACGTTCGTGACGCCATCGACCTGAAGCGAATGATGATTCTGGTCTGGTTTGCCGTCTTCCCGGCAATGTTCTGGGGCATGTACAACGTGGGGCTGCAGACCATTCCGGCGCTGCATCATCTGTACGATGCTCAGCAACTGGCGCAGGTGATCCAGTCTGACTGGCATTACCGTATGGCACAGTCGCTTGGCGTGAGTTTTGCCCCAGACGCGGGCTGGATCAGCATGATGACGCTGGGGGCGGTGTTCTTCCTCCCGATCTACATCACGGTATTTATCGTGGGTGGGTTCTGGGAAGTGCTGTTTGCCATTATTCGTAAACATGAGATCAACGAAGGCTTCTTTGTTACTTCCATTCTGTTTGCCCTGATTGTCCCGCCAACGTTACCGCTCTGGCAGGCCGCGCTGGGGATCAGCTTTGGTGTGGTCATCGCGAAAGAGATCTTCGGGGGAACCGGGCGTAACTTCCTCAACCCTGCGCTGGCAGGGCGTGCGTTCCTGTTCTTTGCCTATCCGGCACAAATTTCCGGCGATCTGGTCTGGACCGCTGCGGACGGCTTCTCTGGGGCGACACCGCTTTCACAATGGGCGGCGCACGGCGGTGAAACGCTGGTGAACAATGCGACAGGCCAACCCGTGACCTGGTTTGATGCGTTTATGGGCAACATCCCGGGCTCCATTGGGGAGGTCTCCACGCTGATGATTTTGATTGGCGGGGCGATCATCCTGTTTGGTCGCGTGGCCTCCTGGCGGATTGTCGCCGGTGTCATGATCGGCATGGTGCTGACTGCCACACTGTTCAACCTTATCGGTTCCGCCACCAACCCGATGTTCTCCATGCCCTGGTACTGGCATCTGGTGCTGGGCGGTTTCGCCTTCGGCATGATGTTCATGGCCACCGATCCGGTTTCTGCTTCCTTTACTGACAGAGGGAAATGGAGCTATGGCGTGCTCATCGGGGTGATGTGTGTCCTGATTCGTGTGGTCAACCCGGCCTATCCGGAAGGGATGATGTTGGCCATTCTGTTTGCCAACCTGTTTGCACCACTGTTCGATTATCTGGTCGTGCGCGCCAACATTAAGCGGAGGAAGGCACGTGGCTGAAATCAAAAATAACGACAGCATCGGCAAAACGCTGCTGGTGGTGCTGGTACTGTGTCTGGTCTGTTCCATTGTGGTGGCTGGTTCTGCCGTGGGGTTAAAGCCGCGACAGCAGGAGCAGCGCGCGCTGGATAAACAGCGCAACATCCTGGCCGTCGCAGGGCTGATGCAGGAAGGGATGAGTGCAGACGATGTGTCGGCCGTCTTTGCTGAGCGCATTACCGCGCGTCTGGTGGATTTAAAAACGGGTCAACTGCTGGATAAAGATCCGGCGAAATATAACCAGGCGCTGGCATTAAAAGACCCGCAGATGAGCATGACGCTGGACGCATCTCAGGATCCGGCGGGTATTAAGCGTCGCAGCAATCTGGCTGAAATCTACCTCGTACGTGATGAGCAAAAACAGGTGCAGGAAGTGGTGCTGCCCATCTACGGCAACGGCCTGTGGTCAATGATGTACGCCTTCGTGGCGCTTGATACGGATGGCCGCACCGTGAAAGGCATCACCTACTATGACCAGGGTGAAACGCCGGGGCTCGGTGGTGAAGTGGAGAACCCTAACTGGCGCGCGCAGTTTGTCGGGAAGAAAGTGCTCGACGACAGCGGAGCGCCTGCGCTGAAGGTGATGAAAGGGTCTGCGCGTCCTGACGATGTCTATGCTGTTGACGGGCTATCCGGGGCCACGCTCACCTCCAAAGGGGTGCAGCACAGTTTTGATTTCTGGATGGGCGAACTCGGTTTTGGTCCTTTCCTGAAAAATGTACGTGAAGGAGCGCTGAACCATGGCTGATACGGGTGAACTGAAAGAAGTTAAAAAGGTGCTGATTGGCCCACTTTTAGCCAATAACCCGATAACGCTGCAGGTGCTGGGTGTGTGTTCAGCCCTGGCGGTGACCACCAAGCTGGAAACGGCGGTGGTGATGACGCTGGCAGTAACGCTGGTAACCGCGTTTTCCAGCATGTTTATCTCGATGATCCGCCACCATATCCCCAACAGCGTGAGGATCATCGTGCAGATGGCGATCATCGCCTCGCTGGTGATCGTGGTCGATCAGCTGCTGCGAGCCTTTGCCTATGAAATATCGAAACAGCTTTCGGTATTTGTGGGCCTGATTATCACCAACTGTATCGTGATGGGACGTGCAGAAGGCTATGCCATGAAAATGCCCCCGCTGGCGAGCTTTATGGACGGCATCGGCAACGGCCTCGGCTACGGCGTAATCCTGCTGTCCGTAGGGTTCCTGCGTGAGTTGATTGGCAGCGGTAAGCTGTTTGGCATCACGGTGCTGGACACGGTACAGAACGGCGGCTGGTATCTGCCAAACGGCCTGTTCCTGCTGGCTCCAAGCGCATTTTTCATTATCGGTTTGCTGATCTGGCTGATTCGTACCCTGAAGCCAGAACAGCAGGAAAAGGAGTAACCGACAATGGCTCATTACCTGAGTTTATTTGTGCGCGCGGTGTTTGTTGAAAACATGGCGCTCGCGTTCTTCCTCGGCATGTGTACGTTCCTTGCCGTGTCCAAAAAGGTATCGACAGCATTTGGCCTGGGCATAGCGGTTACCGTGGTGCTTGGCCTGTCGGTGCCGATCAACAACCTGGTGTACAACTTTGTCCTGCGTGACAGCGCGCTGGTGGAGGGGGTGGATCTCAGCTTCCTGAACTTCATCACCTTTATCGGTGTGATTGCGGCGCTGGTGCAAATCCTTGAGATGATCCTTGATAAGTATTTCCCGTCACTCTACAACGCACTGGGGATCTTCCTGCCGTTGATCGCGGTGAACTGCGCCATCTTCGGTGGCGTCTCGTTTATGGTTCAGCGTGATTACAACTTCAGCGAATCAATTGTGTATGGTTTCGGCTCCGGGATCGGCTGGATGCTGGCTATCGTCACCATGGCGGGGATCCGCGAAAAAATGAAATATGCCAACGTGCCTGCAGGCCTGCGTGGCTTAGGGATCACCTTTATCACCACCGGTCTCATGGCGCTGGGCTTTATGTCCTTCTCCGGTGTGCAGCTATAAGGGCTAACTGATGGAAATTATGCTTGGCGTGGCGATGTTCACGCTGATTGTACTGGTGCTGTCGGGGTTGATTCTGGTGGCGCGCGCGAAGCTGGTGAATTCCGGCGATGTCATTATCGATATCAACGATGAACCGCAAAACCAGATCCGCACACCAGCCGGCGATAAACTGCTGAATACGCTTGCCGGCAACGGCATCTTCGTCTCTTCGGCCTGCGGCGGCGGTGGCTCCTGCGGGCAGTGCCGCGTAAAGGTGAAAGAGGGCGGTGGCGATATTCTGCCCACTGAGCTGTCGCACATCACCAAGCGTGAGGCGAAAGAGGGCTGCCGTCTGGCCTGCCAGGTCGCGGTGCGCCAGAACATGAAAATTGAACTGCCGGAGGAGATTTTCGGCGTCAAAAAATGGGAATGCGAAGTTATCTCCAACGATAACAAAGCCACGTTTATCAAAGAGCTTAAACTGCGGGTGCCTGAAGGAGAGAGCGTTCCGTTCCGGGCGGGGGGCTATATCCAGATTGAATGCCCGGAGCACACCGTAGCCTATGCTGACTTCGATGTGCCTGATGAATACCGTGCCGACTGGGATAAATTCAACCTCTTCCGCTTTGTCTCTGAGGTTAAAGAGCCCGCGCTTCGTGCTTACTCCATGGCGAACTACCCGGAAGAGAAGGGTATCATCATGCTTAACGTGCGTATCGCCACGCCGCCGCCAGCGGTACCGCATGCGCCGCCGGGCATCATGTCATCGTATATCTGGTCATTAAAACCGGGCGACAAGGTGACCATCTCCGGCCCGTTTGGCGAGTTCTTTGCGAAAGAAACAGATGCCGAAATGGTATTTATCGGCGGTGGTGCAGGTATGGCGCCGATGCGTTCGCACATTTTCGACCAACTCAAGCGGCTTGGCAGTCAGCGTAAAATCAGTTTCTGGTACGGGGCGCGTTCGCTGCGTGAGATGTTCTATGACGATGAGTTCGAACAGCTGGCGCGTGAAAACCCTAACTTCACCTTCCATGTGGCGCTCTCCGATCCGCAGCCGGAAGATAACTGGACCGGCCATACGGGCTTCATCCACAACGTGCTGTATGAAAACTACCTCAAACAGCATCCTGCGCCGGAAGACTGCGAGTTTTATATGTGTGGTCCGCCAGTGATGAACGCCGCAGTGATCAAGATGCTTAAAGATCTGGGCGTGGAAGATGAGAACATCCTGCTGGATGATTTTGGAGGCTGATGATGCTGACGTTTCTGGCAACCTTCGCGGTCTTTGTACTGGTCATATTCGGCATGTCGTTAGGCTGGATCATCAAGCGCAAAAGCATTCAGGGCAGCTGCGGTGGGATCTCGTCCATTGGCATGGAAAAAGTCTGCGACTGCCCGGAACCGTGCGATGCCCGTAAAAAAAGGATGGCGCGGGAGCAGCAGCGCCGAATTTTGTAAATCGCGACGTAACGATAACAGCAGGCCGCATTATTGCGGCCTGCTGGCTTATTTAGCCCATGCTTTTGCGGCGGCGGGCGAGTCGACCATCACCGCATCCGCCTGCAGCGCCTCTGCCTTTTTATAATCTTCGGCGGTGTTCACGCCCAGCAAGATAACGTGACTGTTGCCCTGCGAGCGGAAACAGTCCATGGATTCTTTATCCCAGGTGAGGGTTGAGCGGGACACCCCTTCACCAAGGGTGAATTTCTCAACCACGTCAACGGTTCTGTTCAGCTCTAGCGCGTACCAGTACTCCTGCATCGTCTGCTCTGGTGGCAGGCACTGGTGGCTCAGCGATACCGTTACCAGCCGGGAGCGCGTTTCACTGCGGGTAACAAAGCGTGGGATTGCTGCCGGAAGCGAGGCAAGATAACGGTCCTCAGTAGAATAAACCCTCACCCGCCCCAGACTCTGGGTCTCATTAAGCACCGCAAGAAGCGCTTTTCCCATCGTGGCCGGATCGGCATCAGGTGATTTGATATCAATATAAAACCGGGTTTGTGGCCAGGTTTCCAGTACGCTTTTCAGGGTGGGGATCGTCACCCCTTTGCCACGCCACGGATGGGTTTCACCGCCCCAGCTCCAGCCAGCGTCAACTGCCGATAACTCCGCAAGCGTGTAGTCCGAGATTTTGCCTGTTTTGTTCGTCAGCGCTTTTAAATCAGAAGGACGATACAGGACCGGAACGCCATCTTTACTGAGCTGCACGGTTATCCAGACTGCCTGAGCCTGATTCTCTAAGGCCAGTTTGATCGCTTGTACTGTGTTTTCTGGTGCGTCGGCTGTTCCGCCCCGGTGGGCAACGATCTGTGGGCCAGCGAAGCTCGTTCCCGTCACGAGCAGCAGAGAGAGCGCGAGTATTTTTCTCATGAATCTATATCCTTATTCACATAAAAAATTAATATATACAACAAGTTACGTGTTGTTTTTTGTATCATATTTTTATGACAAATAAGAGAAGGTAAATCTGCTGTCGCATTTTTTAGACTTTGATATACTGTATATAAATACATGTGTGGTGGTCGTAATGCGCAAAATAATCCATGTCGATATGGACTGTTTTTTTGCCGCAGTGGAGATGCGTGACAACCCGGCGCTGCGGGATATTCCTATTGCCATTGGCGGTAGCCGTGTCCAGCGCGGTGTAATCAGCACCGCCAACTATCCTGCGCGCAAATTTGGCGTGCGCAGCGCCATGCCTACCGCCATGGCCCTTAAGCTCTGTCCTCATCTCACGCTTTTACCCGGTCGCCTTGAGGCGTACAAAGAAGCGTCCCTGCATATCCGCGAAATCTTCTCTCGCTACACCTCACTAATTGAACCTCTGTCGCTGGACGAAGCTTATCTTGATGTCACCGACAGCGTGCACTGTCACGGCTCCGCGACGCTGATGGCGCAGGAGATCCGCCGGACTATCTTCCAGGAGCTGAATCTGACCGCGTCGGCAGGTGTCGCACCGGTGAAATTCCTCGCCAAAATAGCGTCCGATCTCAACAAGCCCGACGGCCAGTACGTTATTACCCCGGAAGAGGTCCCGGCGTTTTTAAAAACGCTGCCGCTCGGCAAAATCCCGGGCGTAGGCAAAGTCTCTGCGGCAAAGCTGGAAAGCATGGGGCTGCGAACCTGCGAAGATGTACAGCGCAGCGATTTAGCCATGCTGCTTAAACGCTTTGGAAAATTTGGCCGCGTGCTGTGGGAGCGCAGTCAGGGGATAGACGAGCGCAGTGTCAGCAGCGAACGGCTGCGAAAGTCGGTCGGGGTTGAACGCACACTGATTGAAGATATTCA
Source organism: Enterobacter sp. T1-1 (assembly GCF_000710795.1). Classification (NCBI taxonomy): domain Bacteria; kingdom Pseudomonadati; phylum Pseudomonadota; class Gammaproteobacteria; order Enterobacterales; family Enterobacteriaceae; genus Enterobacter; species Enterobacter sp. T1-1. The sequence goes on from NZ_JALW01000016.1 coordinate 63,637, forward strand.
TGCCTGGTCTGAATGCGAAACCATCATTACGGAGCAGCTCTATCCTGAGCTGGAACGGCGCTTAATCAAGGTAAAACCGGACCTGCTGATTGCCCGTCAGGGCGTGAAGCTTAAGTTCAATGATTTTCAGCAGACGACTCAGGAGCACGTCTGGCCGCGCCTGAATAAAGAGGATCTCATCGCGACGGCGAAAAGGGCCTGGGATGAACGTCGGGGCGGGCGAGGGGTCAGGCTGGTGGGGTTACACGTTACCTTGCTGGATCCGCAGCTGGAACGTCAACTGGTATTGGGATTGTAAAAAGGCCAGTGGCGCGACGTTGTTCACCCTCTCCCTTTGGGAGAGGGCTGGGGTGAGGGTATTACTTAGCAGGAATCGCTTTCAGCAGTTCAGTCAGCAGGGTCCAGTAATGGCCCACGCTTTCAATGTGAACCTGCTCATCCGGCGAGTGCGGCCCGGTAATGGTTGGCCCAATGGAGACCATATCCATGTTCGGGTACGGCTTCTTGAACAGACCACATTCCAGACCCGCGTGGATCACCTGAATGTTCGGGGTGCTGTTGAACAGACGCTGGTATGTTTCACGCACCAGTGCCATCACCGGAGAGCTTGCGTCCGGCTGCCAGCCTGGGTAGCTGCCTTTGGCAGAGGTTTTCGCACCAGCCAGCGTGCCCAGAGATTCCAGCATGCTCACTACGTACTCTTTACCGGTGTCGATAAGCGATCGGATCAGGCAGATGATCTCTGCGCTGTCGTCGCCCATGGTGACCACGCCCAGGTTCAGAGAGGTTTCAACCACGCCTTTCGCGACGTCTGAGTTGCGGATCACGCCGTTTGGCGTCGCGTTTAACAGCTGAATAAAGGTGTCACGAGACTGGGTGGTCAGCGCGGCTTTATCCGTGGACACGGACTCCAGCACCACGGTCAGGTTCTTCTCTTTCGCGGACAGTTCGTTTTTCAGGATATCCAGATAGACGCTGGAGAGCTTTTTCAGCTCGTCCGCTTTGGCGGCTGGAACGGCTACCGTCGCGAACGCTTCACGTGGGATTGCGTTGCGCAGCGTACCGCCGTTGAAATCGACCAGACGCAGGTCCAGCTCAGCCGCGTGGCCCGCCAGGAAGCGTGCCAGCAGTTTGTTGGCGTTGCCCAGGCCTAAGTGAATATCACCGCCGGAGTGGCCGCCTTTCAGCCCTTTCAGCGTCAGCTTGAAGGTCTGGAAGCCAGCAGGCACCGCTTCACGGGAGAGCGGCAGGGTAGAGATAAAATCAATCCCGCCCGCGCAGCCCATGTAGATCTCGCCTTCTTCTTCGGAGTCGGTGTTGATCAGAATATCCGCCTGCAGCCAGTTCGCCTGCAGACCGAACGCACCGTCCATGCCCGCTTCTTCGGTCATGGTCAGCAGCACTTCCAGTGGACCGTGCTGAACGCTGTCGTCCGCCAGTACCGCCAGCGCAGAGGCCATACCGATACCGTTATCTGCACCCAGCGTGGTACCGCGCGCTTTCACCCAGTCGCCGTCGATGTACGGCTGGATCGGGTCTTTCGTGAAGTCGTGAACGGTGTCGTTGTTTTTCTGTGGCACCATGTCCAGGTGCGCCTGCAGCACAACCGGTTTACGGTTTTCCATGCCTGCGGTCGCCGGTTTGCGGATCAGAATGTTGCCAACCTGGTCGCGTTCAGCGTGCAGACCTTTTTCCTTCGCCCAACCCATAATATGTTCGGCAAGCTGTTCTTCATGGTAAGACGGGTGTGGAATGGAGCAGATTTTGGCAAAAATATCCCACAGCGGCTGGGGAGATAATTGAGACAGTTCAGACACGATAAGTCTCCTTGTCGATGCCCTGCAAAGCGAGTTGCAGGTCACAGGGTTAGCAGGTTAATAGTTACCACAAGTCAGGCTTGCGAGATGCAACTGAGAATACCACTTTCTCCGATGGCTGGTAGCATAAAGCATGTAAAAACTCAGGCAGAGGGCGCTAAACACTGGTTTTTAGTGCGTCAGATCTCTATAATCTCGCGCAACCTATTTCCCCCTCGAACACTTTTTAAGCCGTATAAAAACAGGCTGGGACACTTCACATGAGCGAAAAATACGTCGTCACCTGGGACATGTTGCAGATCCACGCACGCAAACTGGCCGCGCGTCTGATGCCTTCTGAACAGTGGAAAGGCATTATTGCCGTTAGCCGTGGCGGTCTGGTACCGGGGGCGCTGCTGGCGCGTGAGCTGGGTATTCGTCATGTCGATACCGTCTGCATCTCCAGCTATGACCACGACAACCAGCGTGAGCTGAAAGTGCTGAAACGCGCGGAAGGCGACGGTGAAGGTTTCATCGTTATTGATGACCTGGTGGATACCGGCGGTACCGCGGTGGCTATCCGCGAAATGTACCCAAAAGCACACTTCGTCACCATCTTCGCGAAACCGGCGGGCCGCCCACTGGTGGATGATTACGTGATTGATATCCCACAGGATACCTGGATTGAACAGCCATGGGACATGGGCGTGGTCTTCGTACCGCCTATTTCCGGCCGTTAATTTCCGTACGTAACTTTACACGCCCGGCTATGCCGGGCGTTGTTCTTTTTATCCTGCCACGCGTTACAATGGACACTATATGACGTATCCATGGAGGCAACGCAATGACGCAGGCGAATCTCACCGAGACACTCTTCAAACCCCGTTTCAAGCACCCTGAAACCTCGACGCTGGTGCGTCGCTTCAATCCGGGGAACCAGCCTGCCGTCCAGTCTGCATTAGACGGTAAAAACGTGCCTCACTGGTATCGCATGATTAACCGCCTGATGTGGATCTGGCGCGGTATTGATCCGCGTGAAATCCTCGATGTGCAGGCGCGTATCGTCATGAGTGAAGCCGAGCGTACCGACAGCGAACTCTACGATACGGTGGTGGGTTACCGCGGCGGCAACTGGATCTACGAATGGTCGAAACAGGCGATGCTCTGGCAGCAAAAAGCCAGCCAGGAAGAGGACGCCACCCTCAGCGGCAAGCACTGGCTGCACGCAGCCAACCTTTACGCCATTGCCGCCTATCCGCACTTAAAAGGGGATGAGCTGGCGGAGCAGGCGCAGGCGCTGGCAAACCGTGCCTATGAAGAGGCTGCCCAACGCTTGCCGGGCCGGATGCGCGAGCTTGAGTTCACCATCCCCGGCGGCGCGCCCGTGACCGGATTCCTGCATATGCCTGAAGGCGACGGCCCGTTTCCGACCGTGCTGATGTGCGGTGGGCTGGATTCGCTGCAAATCGACTATTACAGCCTGTATGAGCGTTACTTCGCCCCAAAAGGGATCGCGATGCTGACGCTTGATATGCCCTCTATCGGTTTTTCCTCTAAATGGAAATTGACGCAGGATTCCAGTCTTCTGCACCAGCATGCGCTAAAAGCGCTGGAAAACATTCCCTGGGTCGACCACACCCGCGTCGCGGCGTTTGGTTTCCGCTTTGGGGCGAACGTGGCCGTGCGTCTGGCCTATCTTGAGGCGTCACGCCTGAAGGCCGTAGCCTGTCTTGGGCCGGTGGTTCACGCTCTGCTCAGCGATCCTGCCCGTCAGGGCAGCGTGCCGGAAATGTACCTCGACGTACTGGCCAGCCGCCTTGGCATGCATGATGCTTCAGACGAAGCGCTGCGCGTGGAACTCAATCGCTATTCGTTAAAAACGCAGGGCCTGCTGGGACGCCGGTGTCCAACGCCGATGCTGTCCGGCTTCTGGAAAAACGATCCGTTCAGCCCGGAAGAGGAGTCACGCTTAATCACATCGTCATCTGCGGATGGCAAATTGCTGGAAGTTCCCTTCAGCCCGGTGTATCAGAATTTTGACAAAGCATTAAAAGAGATTACGCGTTGGATCGCCCAGAGATTGTGTTAAGAGATTGCTAAATTTTGATGGTTTGGTAAAACAGTGGCTTCACAAAAGGAGATCGTAATGACGTTACCGAGTGGACACCCGAAAAGTAGATTGATTAAGAAGTTCATGGCTCTTGGCCCGTATATTCGAGAAGAGCAGTGTGAAGAGAATCGCTTTTTTTTCGACTGCCTGGCTGTATGCGTCAACGTGAAGCCTGCACCCGAAAAACGTGAATTCTGGGGCTGGTGGATGGAAATGGAAGCAGAAGAGAAACGTTTTACCTATAGCTACCAGTTTGGCCTGTTTAATAAAGACGGCAACTGGCAGGCCACTACCATCAAAGATCAGGAAGTAATTGACCGCCTGGAATATACCCTGAAAGAGTTCCACGACAAGGCGCGCGATTTACTGGCCACGCTGGACCTGAAGCTTGAGCCTGCCGATGATTTTTCCAGTGAAAAGGCGAAATTGACGGCGTAAAGATGAAATAATGCCGGGTGATGATCCCGTAGGCCCGGTAAGCGCAGCGCCACCGGGCACAAAAAAACCGGCTTAATGCCGGTTTTTTTATTACTGCCGACTCAGAACTGGTAGGTCATACCCAGGGCAACGATATCATCGCTGCTCACGCCCAGTTTGTTATCGTCATCAATCTGGTTGATTTTATAATCAACAAACGCGGACATATTTTTGTTGAAATAATAGGTCGCGCCGACGTCGATATATTTCACGATATCTTCATCACCAATGCCTTCGATATCCTTGCCTTTAGACTGGACATAACCCAGGGACGGACGCAGACCGAAATCGAACTGATATTGTGCGACCACTTCGAAGTTTTGCGCTTTATTGGCAAAACCGCCGGAGATTGGCGCCATATTGCGTGTTTCGGAATAGATCGTGGCCAGATAAATATCGTTGGCATCATACTTCAGACCGGTTGCCCAGCCTTCCGCTTTTTTACCTTCACCGCGTGCCTGCAGGTTCTGCTCGTTGGTGCGATCAGAGTTGGCATATGCACCAATCACAGAAAAATCGCTACCGCCGAAGTCATAGCTCAGAGACGTACCGAAGCCGTCACCGTTCTGCTTTTTGACGTCACGGTTTTCATTTTTACCCTGGTATTGCAGGGTCATATCAAGGCCGTCAACCAGACCAAAGAAGTCAGTATTACGGTATGTGGCCAGACCGGAAGCACGTTTCGTCATGAAGTTATCGGTCTGCGCCAGGCCGTCACCGCCGAATTCAGGGAACATATCGGTATATGCAGCGACGTCATACAGTGCGCCCAGGTTACGACCGTAATCAAAAGAACCAAAATCTTTCAGTTTAATACCGGCGAACGCCAGACGCGTTTTCTGAGTGGAATCGCTCTCTGCTTTGTTGCCTGCAAATTCCGCTTCCCAACGGCCATAGCCCGTCAGCTGATCGTTAATCTGAGTTTCACCTTTAAAACCGAAACGCACGTATGTCTGGTCACCATCTTTTGAATCGTCATCACTGATGTAGTGCATTGCTTTAACTTTGCCGTACACGTCCAGTTTGTTGCCGTTTTTATTATAAACTTCGGCAGCGTGAACAGATGCGGAAGCCACAACGCCCATAACCATTAATGCCAGAGTGCTCTTTTTCATTTTCGATCCTGTCTTATAAACGCGCTTAAAAATTCGCTGGACGATAAGCTCATGCTTAAGTCCCGTGAAAAAACAGAAAGGGTTTTAACGTTACGGAATGAAACTTTTATGACAAATTAAGATTAATTTTAAAAAACTGTGATTTATTATTTCGGTAATAAAATTGTCAAAATCCGCCGCTACGCTTCCTGATCCCGCGCAACAAAGTGTTTCGCGATGTGCTGTGGCAGTTGGCAACGGGCCTGACACCTGTTAAAACGTTCGTTCGACATCACTTTCCCTTATCGTTGAACGGCAGAGAATCATGAGTGACAGCCAGACGCTGGTGGTAAAACTCGGCACCAGTGTTTTAACAGGCGGATCGCGCCGCCTAAATCGCGCCCACATTGTTGAGCTTGTACGTCAGTGCGCTCAGCTGCATGCCGCAGGGCATCGTATTGTTATCGTGACCTCCGGGGCGATTGCCGCCGGGCGTGAACATCTGGGTTACCCCGAACTCCCCGCGACGATCGCCTCTAAACAGCTGCTGGCCGCCGTGGGACAAAGCCGACTCATTCAACTCTGGGAACAGTTGTTCTCAATCTATGGCATTCACGTCGGGCAGATGCTGCTGACGCGCGCGGATATGGAAGACAGAGAACGCTTCCTGAACGCCCGCGATACGCTGCGCGCGCTGCTGGACAACAATATCGTCCCGGTGATTAACGAAAACGACGCCGTGGCTACCGCTGAAATCAAAGTGGGTGATAACGATAACCTCTCTGCGCTGGCGGCGATCCTGGCCGGTGCCGACAAGCTCTTGCTCCTGACCGACCAGCAGGGGCTGTTTACCGCAGACCCGCGCTCCAACCCGGAAGCTGAACTGATTACCGATGTACACGGCATTGACGATGCGCTGCGCGCCATCGCCGGCGACAGCGTCTCTGGCCTGGGAACGGGCGGCATGGGCACTAAACTGCAGGCGGCGGATGTGGCCTGCCGCGCCGGGATCGACACCATCATTGCGGCGGGCAGCCGTCCTGGCGTCATTGGCGACGTGATGGAAGGCATTTCAGTTGGCACGCGCTTCCACGCCCAGGAATCCCCGCTGGAAAACCGCAAACGCTGGATTTTCGGCGCGCCGCCGGCAGGTGAACTGACCGTGGATGAAGGGGCGACCGCGGCGATTCTGGAAAGAGGGAGTTCATTGCTTCCTAAAGGAATTAAAAACGTGACAGGCAACTTCTCCCGTGGTGAAGTGATCCGTATCCGTAACCTTGAAGGTCGCGACATCGCTCACGGCGTCAGCCGCTACAACAGCGATGCTCTGCGCCGTATTGCGGGTCACCACTCGCAGCAGATCGACGCCATTCTGGGCTACGAGTATGGCCCGGTTGCCGTGCATCGTGACGATATGATTATTCGTTAAGGAGCCAGAAAATGCTGGAACAAATGGGTGCCGCCGCCAAGGCCGCCTCTTACAAACTGGCGCTCCTTTCCAGCCGCGAGAAAAACCGCGTGCTGGAAAAAATCGCTGATTATCTGGAATCGCAGTCGCAGGAAATCCTCCTCGCCAACGAACAGGATCTGCTGGAAGCGCGCCGCAATGGTCTGAGCGAAGCGATGCTCGACCGTCTGGCGTTGACCCCGGCACGCCTGAAAGGCATCGCCGACGATGTCCGTCAGGTTTGTAATCTGGCCGACCCGGTCGGGCAAGTGATTGACGGCGGACTGCTCGACAGCGGTTTACGTCTGGAGCGCCGTCGCGTGCCGCTCGGCGTTATCGGCGTGATTTATGAAGCCCGTCCGAACGTGACGGTGGATGTCGCTTCCCTGTGCCTGAAGACCGGAAACGCCGCCATTCTGCGCGGTGGGAAAGAGACCTGGCGCACCAACGCCGCGACCGTGAAAGTCATCCAGCAGGCGCTGCAGGAGTGCGGTTTACCGGCAGGTGCCGTGCAGGCTATCGAAAGCCCGGACCGTGCGCTGGTGAACGAGATGCTGCGCATGGACAAATACATCGACATGCTGATCCCACGCGGTGGCGCGGGCCTGCACAAGCTGTGCCGCGAGCAGTCGACGATCCCGGTGATCACCGGCGGTATCGGCGTGTGCCATATCGTGGTGGACGAGAGCGCCGAAATTGCACCGGCGCTGAAGATTATTGTGAATGCCAAAACCCAGCGTCCAAGCACCTGTAATACGGTGGAAACGCTGCTGGTGCATCAGGGCATTGCAAACACCTTCCTGCCAGCCCTGAGCAAGCAGATGGACGAGAGTGGCGTCACGCTGCACGCGGACGAGAAGGCGCTGGCGCTGCTGAAAGACGGCCCGGCGACGGTGGTGCCGGTAAACGCGGAGCAGTATGACGACGAGTTCCTGTCTTTGGATCTGAACGTGAAGATCGTAGCCGATCTCGACGACGCTATCGCGCACATCCGTGAGCATGGTACTCAGCACTCTGACGCCATCCTGACGCGCACGCTGCGCAATGCCGACCGCTTTATAAACGAAGTGGATTCTTCTGCCGTGTACGTGAACGCATCAACCCGCTTCACCGACGGTGGACAATTTGGTCTGGGCGCGGAAGTGGCCGTGAGCACGCAGAAACTGCACGCGCGGGGTCCGATGGGCCTGGAAGCGTTGACCACCTACAAGTGGATTGGCATCGGCGACGATACGATTCGTGCGTAAATAATCACGGGTGATGCAAAAATAGCCGTTTGATTCAAAAGGGCATTGACGCATCACCCGGATAGATCTAACCTTTTGCCCCGTGGTTACGCTCGTAACCGGCCTCTCAGGGCCGATATAGCTCAGTTGGTAGAGCAGCGCATTCGTAATGCGAAGGTCGTAGGTTCGACTCCTATTATCGGCACCATCTTTTCAAGAAGTTTCGCATCATTTGTACCTTCCTTATTTTGACTGTGGGACAGATTTGGGACAGAAGACCCGAAATTGAGTTATTTCTTTGCGCATGTCGGTCTACAGTGATGAAAACAAACCGCCCCCTAATATGACAGATGTGTACTGCTATTTTTCAAATGTAGAGTACGGGTATATGTTTGTGATGAACGTATCCTTCTCACACATGATTAGCCGTGGCGCTCTGAGCGGCCAGGGACGGATTAAAGAGCTAATGATGCCTTGCCACCGAACGAGCGACAAAAAGCATTAGAACTCTGACTGGCAGCCAAAGAAAGCCAGTAAACGACTCGCCGGTAATAGCGAAAATTTTCCCGGCTTCGGTTCATAAAATTTCAAGTGCTTAAGAAAAAATATATATAAGAATCAAGTTTTTATAATTTAAATTTCTCGTTAGTAGCATGAATAGTTTCACTTGAAATTTTATATCTCTTTACTATCAATAGTTTAACTGAAGTGATTAAAATGCTGGAGTAAAACTGAACTGAAAAAGCTGAAATTCTTTTCTCTCTTTTCAATTCCCTGTTCGCTGTATATCCCCAGTTGTGGCGCGGTCTGGCGCTATTATTTATAATAAATCCCAACTGAAAACTTTTGCGATCTGAAAACCTGAGGCGGGTGCGGTGTAGCGCGATTTTGGTCAGGGAAGTATTTTTTGCCAGTCTGCTGCATTGCATGCTTTCAATGTGTGGTAAAAATCAATGCCAGTCAGTAACTATGGTGATGTTTCACTTGAAAAGTGATGTAGAATAAAACTACTATTTTCATGGCAAAATGATAACGTTTGAGTAGGCGAGGGTTGCATGTTAGTTAGGGAACACTATCAAGAAACTAAAAAACTTCTCAATAATATTAAGCCAAGAGTAGTTGGTAAATGGTTATTGAATGATGGCTATTTTCCAGAGGAATATGTTTTACCCCCTTGCTTCAAAGTCGGAGGGGTTAAATTAAACCGAAAACCGTTTTTTGATAATTTAAATACTCTCAAAGAGAAAGAGATTGTTAATGTTTCATATCCTAAAACATCACTCACTCATCGTATTTTTGGTATACAGCATCCCAAATTTTATCATGATATGGTTTATTGGCTTTTCAAAGATTGGCAGTTAGTAATAAATCACCTTTTTAATGATGAAACTAAAATTTTTACATACAGTTTGCCTATTCCCGTTACTAAGACTGAGGGAATATATCTTTCACCCATACGATCTGGGAGGATGATATATGAGTGGATTGAGATGGCAGAAAGGGATCTGATTGTTGATGCTGTGAATTATAGTTATTTAGTTAGAACTGATATTACCAATTTTTATGCCTCAATATATACTCATAGCATTCCTTGGGCATTACATGAGAAGAATGAGTCACGTGACGATAAAGAATACACTCTGTTAGGTAATAAGCTTGATAGATTGCTACAATATTCAAATGATAAAAAAACAAATGGTATATCAGTTGGGTCTGCTTTAAGTGATTTGATTGCGGAAATAATTCTTTCTAAAGTTGATAGAGATGTGTCATTAAAACTCAAGGATATCGAATTTGTTGGCGTGAGATTTAAGGATGATTATAGGATCCTTTGTAATAGTGAATCTGATGCTAAGAAAATTTTAAAAGTTATTTCTCTTGAACTGGGTAAGTACAACTTAAATATCAACGAAGCTAAAACAAAAATAAATAAGCTGCCGAATGGGTTGTACAGAGAGCATTCTAAAAAGTATCACCCATATTCATTGTCTGGAGCAGAATCTTTTTCATTTAGAGAATTTGAGCAAGCGGCACTCAAGGCGTTGGACATTCATTATGAATATCCAGGCACAAGTATACTAAATAAATTTATTTCTGAATTAACTAAAAAAGATAGATTAAAGATTATTTTTTCCAAAGATAAAGCCAAGCAGTTCAAGGAAATTAAGAAATTAATAAGTCTGCTTTTCATGATAAAAAGAGAGTCTGAGAAAGTAATGGGAAATGTTCTTGCTATTATCGATCTGATTTTTCTTGAGCACAAAAAAACGCATCCAGAATTAAAAGACTTTATTAAAAATATTATTATTGATGATGTTAAACGTTCTTCAGCCAAAGACTCTGTTTTTGATGTTCTTTGGCTGGTTTTTTTTACCAAGTTTAGACAATTCGGAATAGGTGATGTATCTAAGTATGTTGATAGTTTATTTATTAATGGTAATAAATTTTATCAATGCCTTGTTAATAATAAATCCATATTCCTTGATAATAAATATGCATTATTTAAAAAGCCTAAAGATCTTAACGAGATTAAGTTGATTGAATATGTTGATTTATTTAAAAGGGATTAAGTTATGAATGAAGATGAGAATTATAAAAAATGGGCACGAATATTAGAGCCAAAAGCATTGAAGGAAAGAGTTATTTCTTATTCTATTTTTATTGCTTCCTTTGAATTGCTAAAAGAAATAGTAATTGGAAAGTTAGAACGATTTTACTTAAGTTTTGGAAACGAAGATGAATTCGTAGAGTACAGGGAAAAAGTTTTAGATAGAAATAAAAGTAGGCTTTATGCATCGATAAGCTGGTTGACGGAACATAATGCCTTAGACAAGTGTGATATCGAAACAATTGAACGCCTAAAAAAAATCAGGAATAAACTTTCTCACGAAATGTTTTATTTAATTCCTGAGGCTGATTTGCTTAATGTAATCGATGAGATTAATACAATAATTTCTCTCACACGAAAGATTGAATTATGGTGGTTTTATAATCTCGATATGGCCATTGACCCAGAGAGCTATCCCGCAGATCTGGATCTTAATGAAGTGATGCCTATGACCGTACTTCTCTTACAGGTCATGCGCGAAGTGGCGTTAGGAGATGAGCAGGCTGCTCATAATATGTTTGTTGAGTTTACCCGCAACTACAAGAGAGACCATACTTGATCTAAATGCCCCTAAGCAGCAACCCAATGGGGGCACTTAAGGGGGCACTTTGGATTTATCTAAAATAAAATAATCATAAAAACATAGTGTTATATTATTATTTTTATTCCTATAATCGCACCACTCAAGCATCTCACAAAGTCTTCTCAAATCCATTGGAACCTTCTAATTAAAGCCCACAACTGAATTCTACTGGATTATCCTAGAATCTACATGCGCATAGTGATACATCACGGGGGATAGCTATAATAAAAGGGATAGAGAGTGCCGCAAAGTTTCGGCTGGATTGCTGCAAAGTTCATCAGTATGATTGCTCGCACAATCAGTGAATGAAAAATACCTTTCTGGAATATAAAGGACGATACGACATGAAAGTGACTGATGAGACTTTGTTGAATTCTGGGTTTACACGATCGGACTTGCAGAAGATGAAGAACAACGTTGAAAGCTACGGTGGAACGCTGGGGAATGCCATCAAGGATCTGGCCACGCGTTTTGTTCTCACTGTGTGGGTTGTATCTGGTTGCCTTGCTGTATTCATTTTTCTGATGATATTCGCATCTGAAGAAAGTGTTTTTTCTGGTGGTATTGGCCTTTCTTGTGGTATCGCGGTTGCAATTATTATCCAACCACCTTTGCTTGCCTATAAATCGTGGCGATTCTGTAGGGTGAGTAAAAAATAATCAGTACCATTCTCAGTCGTCAGAAGAACAAACAATTATGATTGTTCACCATAGCAAGAGGGCTAGCGTGGTGCTTGCCGCAAAGTTTCGGCTGGATTGCGATAAAGTACATCAGTATACTCATCCCTCGAAACGGACATTGCATGAACAGAGGAGAGAAGGATGAAGATCACAGAAGACTCTTTGTTGCATTCTGGATTTACTCGCAAAGAAATACAAAAGTTGAATAATAATATCGCGAATTATGGCGGGGATCTTGATGAGGTAGTCCACGATTTAGCAAGAAGATTTAAAACTCTACTATGGATTTTCTCTTGTGGCATACTTTTTTTCATCTATCTCGTTTTTTCAAAACAGGATGATCATTGGTATGTTTTCTCAGGAGGGATTTCAATACTGATTGTTTTCTTGATATGTAGTTTTGCTCAGCCACCAATCATTTCCTACAAATCATGGCGGCATGTCAGGTCTGAAAAAAGTTAATCAATACTCATCAGATCAAAGATGACCTTGGCCTTCAAACCATATCCCACGATTTTCATTGTGAGTTTTGGAGTGCTCATAGTTGTCACTTTCCGATAGTAGTCGCTTGGTATATAACGGAAAAGCCTCCACGCTTCAGCTTTCCTCGACAAGCCAAAGATGGTGTAAACGCTTGCGCTTAAAGAAAAAGATTTGTAAACAGCGAGTCCAGTTTCAGGCTTAAATCCCATGAATTTTGCTATTTCCATTGATTGATCAGCAGCTATTCCCTCTGACTTTGCATTGCTGTCTCTTTTAAAATTAATAAACTCTTTTGATATTCCATTCATACCATCTATAACAAGAATTGCACCTGCAAGAATACCAATAGGTGTCCCGGTAAACATGAGCATAGCCCCACCAAATGTGGTCACTCCGGATATCACAATATTTACTGCCGAAATCACATACCCCACAATTTTATTGTTTTCCCAAACAAACTCGACCTTCGCATAAAGCTGAGCGGACCTGGTCCTTAACAAGCGCTCTTGCTCAAGAAGATTCTCTTTTTCAGCACGCAGATTTTTGAGGCATTCAATGCATTCTTCATCGGTTTTCGCCCGCCGTGCTGTCGCGAACTCTTTTTCTACGACCTGTTTTATTCCCTCAACAAACTTGATGCGTGTTAGACCATCTTGTAAATAGTAGGCTGACAGTCGATTTGCAGTTTCGATGACCTTTCGGGCTTCCAGATTCACCATCGTATCTGACCAGGTTCTATTCCATCCCCTGTTAAGCAGCGCAATATCCATCATGCTTCCTTCATTAATGTGCCTGGCTGTTTTATGGGCAATATATTCTCCTCATCGGTTTTTCTCAATAGACGATCCCCTGGTATTCATCTCACGCCAGTAAAAGAATAACCACCCGTAATTACGATGACGAATAAAGGGAACAATTAACGATAATTAAGTACGACAGGCATAATATTGTGCGCACCCTGCAAAAAGGCGATATAACCTTTGGGTTATATCGCCTGCTCCTTTTTATCGTGCGATTAAGGCAAACACGCCCCAACCAAAGTATTCCCGCGTATACGTCACATGGCGTTTAGGCGCATTCGTCAGCTCTGCCCGAACCTCATGCGCAAAGTCATCGTCAGGGTTCTCCTCCAGCCAGCGGCGCATGGTCAGCCATTTAGCCGCTTCATACCGATCCCAGCCTTCCTGGTCTGCCAGTACCATTTCGACCAGGTCATAGCCCTGTTCAGCGAAAGAGGCGACAAGGTCGGGCAGGGTGAGGAAATCGGCCACCGATGAAACGCCACAGGCCTGGGCAATCTCTTCCGTTGCAGGTACCTGACGCCAGTACGGTTCGCCGATAAGCACCAGTCCGCCTGGCTTAAGGCTCTTTGCCAGCAGTTCGATCGTCCCGGCGACGCCGCCCGCAATCCAGGTGGCCCCTACGCAGGCCGCCACGTCGCATTTTTCATCCGCCACATAGCCCGCCGCGTCGTTATGAATAAAATGAACGTATTCACTGACGCCAAGCTCTTCTGCGCGCAGCTTTGCCTGTGCGGTGAAGAGCGGGCTCATGTCGATGCCGGTACCGGTAATGCCGTAGTCACGTGCCCAGGTACACAGCATCTCTCCCGAGCCGCTGCCGAGATCGAGAATGCGCGCGCCTGGCTTCATGCGTAACACGCGGCCCAGCGTGGCGTACTTCTCTGGCGTGAAGGGGTTGTGAATGCGGTGTTCACTTTCGCTGATAGTAAAAATACGTGGGATATCCATAATCCTCTCCTTATCGATTATCAGGCTGGGCGCGAACGTTGTTCAGCCCGGTGGTATTGATGCGGTAGGGCTGACCGTTGACGGATTTGATCAGCTTTTTGGTTTTGAGTTTTTTAAAGACAGCGAGTGTGCAGTCGGTGAGCAGAAGCCCTTCCCGGCTGTAGCATTCAACAGAAGTGACGCGGCCAGATGCATCGCGGACGTGCACAATACGTCCACCTTTAGCGAGAACGTGTAAGGTACGTTGTTCCTGACGGGATAAATTCATACTGGAAAACCTGTTTAATCATCATGTGCAAAACGTGCAAACACACAGCGGTGTCCGCATTCGATTTCAGCGCATTGATAATCAGTCCGGCCTGAAAGGTCGGGGTGCTGATTATCAGATGATTACATTCTCCAGCATCAAAGCCTCGGGTAGAGTTGAAAGGTATTTACGAGGCGAATGATAACACCGCTTTTTGGTAAGTGAATAGCCAGGGATAAAAAGTGTGATCCAGAAGGGTAGGGTGCGGCGCCAGAATGTTGTATTCCCGGCAGGCTGGAAGTGAAAAGGTAAGCCTGTGGTCCGGCTATCTATCTTTTTTATCCTGAAACCCCATGGTATTTCAGGATGAGCGTACTCCCACACAAGCCCGCACGAAGCGGGCCGTACATCACATCACAGCTTCAGCAAACGCGGCAGCTGGTTGTCCAGCTCAAGCAGGCAGCTTTTCATGTAGCTTTCAGTTTGGCTGGTCACTTTTTGGTAATTATTTGCACTCCACTCGCTCAGTGGCGCTTCAACTGGCGTAGGGGCGCATTCCGCTACCGTAAATGCAGAGAACATATTTCCGCTTTCCGGGCGCTTATAGAAGAGGACTTTGTATTTCAGCTGATAGAGAGGCGTGGTCGCGGTGGCGTCTTTATAGATCAGCGCCCAGGTTGCTTTACCAATATAGAGCGGCTGCTTGTAAACGTGGCCATTGCCTTTTTCGTTCAGCCACTTGCTGATATTTTGTTTCGCTTTAGGAACAAACCAGCTGTTCGTCGGGTTTTGCAGGGTTTCAATGGATGTCCCTTTATAGTTCTCTTTATCAAAGTCACCGGAGTTAATGTTACCGGTTAACGCGCCGAGAACGGCAAGCCCCATACCGGCTGCGGCATGCGTCGGGGTCACTTCGCGCAGCGTGTTGTCGGCGATACGGTTGTCATTCAGTTCCGGCAGTGCTGATACGCTATAAATATCAATTGCGCTGCCATTTGCCGCTTTCACGGTGTCGGGTTTTACCGAGCCAGCACAGCCCGCAAGAATTAAGGATGCAAATACAATCGCTAGAAGACGAACTTTCATTTTCTCTCCATGAGATAATTTTATTTAGGTGGCTGCGTGGATGATCCTGAGCCGAAAAGGGCCGTTTATCTTGCCCGACAGAGTTGCCAGCCTGCAGACACAGGCTGACAACTATCCAGATAAATATCGACTCCCTGACCCTGTTCTTTAGTCAATCAGCCACATTCCTTTGACTCGCATCAATAATCGTTCGCGATTATCCAGCCACGGGTATTTTATTATTCGGCCGTATTATGTGACGCACCGAGAGGCAAACGCCACAAATCATAGCGTTCCTCTCCGGGTTTAACGGCTCCCGCGAAGTGGTCATTGAGGCGACTCGAGGTAAAGATCAAATCCCCGTCCGGACGGATTGCCGGTGTGTCTGGCCAGTAAACGTCTTCGCTGGCGGCGATAAGCGACATAGCGCGGTGCTTCGGATCAAACCGGACAATGCCGTTGCGGGTAACATCCGTGATATAGAGGTTGCCCTTTGCATCGGTTACAAGACCGTCGGTGTTACCGCCCACCACGCCAAGATCCTGGATACTGGCGGCAATCTGCGCATCGGTTGATCCTGCCTGCCTCAGCAATGCCGTGGGCACTGCCCAGGCATGGGTTCCCGTTGTGACCGTCCAGTACAGCGTGTCCGCATCCGGGGAGAGCGCAATACCGTTGATGCCAATTAATAAGGGTTTACCCGGCCAGACCTCCGCACCGTGTGAAACCACGTTGACGCCCGGCTCAATCTGTAGCGCAGGGTGACGGTCGAGCACGCGTCGCGCCGTGCCGGTGGTGAAATCTACGACGATAAGGCCCACGCGGTTTTCCGGTGCGCTCCGCGAGCCGCTGTCGGAGATATAGGCGACGCGGCGTTTCTCATCGACAACCACATCGTTCAGGAAGCTGGCTTTGCGGTCCGCCACGCCATCCAGGGCGATACGTTTAAGGGTGCGGCCTGTGTTGAGATCCAGCACGACCAGTTTCTGCGAGCCCACGGGCGACTCTGTTTCGCCTGCGACAAACCCCATGTCCAGCGCCCATAGCCAGCCGTTTTGACGATCAATATAAAAGCCAAGCACGTTGCGCAGGTTCTGCGCGGGATCGGTGTTTACCGCGTTCCCCTCGCGGGACGGAAACGCCGTCAGGCGGGCAGGGCCGGACTGAACAGTCGTATCCAGAATGCTCAGCGTGGCGGGGGCGGCGGCAGAAACCAGCCGGGGCGTACTGACAAAGGCCCGGCCCTTTGCATCAAAATGGATACCGGCAATGGGCGCGTTAACCGAGCCGGAAAAGCGCGTCGGCGTTTGCCCATTCTGCGGGGTATCCCAGCTCACGCCAGCATAGCTGCGCCAGCGTTCAAGGGGCTGGAGCGTCGCCGCACTGGCGAGACTCGGGAAAGCGATCAGCGCCGCCAGCGCAATGGCGGACAGACTACGGGTGCGAATGAACATGGAAAGGCTCCGGTGAGTTCAGCATTAAAGGATGGAACGGAACGTGCCGCCCTCAACGCGTACAGCCGCCCCGTTGGATGCCGCGCCCAGGGGGCTGGCTAACAAAGCGACCATCGCCGCGATCTCGTCTGCCTCAATCATTCTGGCGATCAACGAGCTGGGGCGGTAGGTCTGGAAGAAATGCGCTTCGATCTCCCGATCGGTCATATCCGGGGCAGGCGCGGTCTGGCGAAGGTACTCAATAATGCCGTCCGAGCGCGTCGCCGACGGCAGCACGCTGTTAACCGTCACGCCGGTTCCCCGGGTCAGTTCGGCCATACCGCGCGAAACAGCAAGCTGCGCTGATTTGCTGACGCCGTAATGCACCATATCTGGCGGCGTAAAGGCGCCCACTTCGCTGGATATAAAAATCACCCGTCCCCAGTTCCGTTCCAGCATGCGCGGGAAGTAGTGGCGTGAGAGGCGGACGCCGGACATCACATTGGTGTTGAACATGCGCAGCCAGTCTTCGTCGTTAATATCCGCGAAGGCTTTGGCTTCGTAGAACCCCAGGTTATTTATCAGAATATCGGTATCAGGGCAGGCGGCGAACAGGGCTTCTGCTCCATTCATGGTACCGAGGTCAACGACAACGGTGGAGACCTGTGCGTCAGGCGTCGCGTCGGTGATGGTGGCCGCGGCTTTTTGCAGCTTTGCCGGGTCGCGTCCGGTAAGGGTGACGGCAACCCCTTCTTGAGCGAGCGTGCGGGCGATGGCCAAACCAATGCCTGCGGTTGCGCCCGTAACCAGCGCGGTCTTACCGGTGAGTTGAAGATCCATAGTGTTTACCCTCTGATGATGAATGCAGCTCACTTTACTCATCACTCCGGAGGGGATAAATTAGCCAGATTGAAAAACATTTGTTCCTGAAAGAGCAAAATGAGCCGCAAATTCGATTATCTCGGAGACGTTGAAGTCTTCATTACTGTCGTTGAACACGGCTCTTTTACTGCCGCAGCGGTTGTCCTTTCCACCACACCCTCTGTCCTGAGTCGCGCGGTTTCCCGCCTGGAAGCGCGGCTTGGACGGCAGTTATTACAGCGAACGACCCGCCGCGTGGGGCTGACGGAGGCCGGACGCGTTTATCTGGAGCAGGCGCGGTCTGCGTTTGCACTGCTTGATGACGCCGAACGCGAGGGGCGGGGCCAGGAAGGCGATCTGACCGGTCGCGTGCGAATGAGCGTTCCAACCACCTACGGGCACTACCGTCTGCCGCCGCTGCTGGCGCGCTTTGCCCAACACTATCCACGCGTTCAGGTGGAGCTGAACATCACCAATCGCAACGTTGATCTGATTGCGGAGGGATTCGATCTGGCGATTCGCCTGGGGCAGTTGCCCGACAGTGGGTTAGTTGCGCGCAAGCTGGAGGACGCGGCGCTGCTGCTGGTCGCATCGCCTGATTACCTGCACCGCATGGGGAGCCCGCAGACGCTGGAGGAGTTGCATCGTCACACCTGTCTGCCCTTTATCATGCCGCGTACCGGACGCATTGCCCCCTGGGTGTTTCGTGATGAGGAACGTGATATTGACTGGCTGCCGGGTTCAACTATCGAAATCTCAGACGATGTACTCGGCGTGGTTTCGCTGGCGGAGCAGGGGATGGGGATCTGCCAGAGCTATGAATTTATCGTCCGCGACAGGATACAGCGCGGTCAGTTAGTCGAGGTGCTGCCACACCTGCGTGGACGGTCGCGGCCGTTCTCCGTGCTCTTTGCGCCACATCGACGCCAGTCGGCGGCCACCCGGGCGATGATTGATCTTCTCACCACCCAAAAATGACAAGGATATGTCCACCATGAAAAAAGAGACTTATACCTTTTGGCTCCCACTCATCGCGGGCGGTATAGCCCTGCTATCTGGTTTTGTGGTCTGGTCAGTTAACGTTTATCGCGTGACATACCTTACGATCCGCGGGGAGCAGTATCTGGCCGGAGGGGCGTTGCTGCTGGCGCTGGTGCCGATGGTTATTTTTATCAGAAAGGGACGACTGAAAGGCAAGCGTATTGCTGGCGCGATAAAACTATACCTCGGCTTCTTCATTTGCAGCCTGCCGGTTGCCATGTTCGTGATTTTTACAACGGCCTGGCTACTGGAGGGAGACTATTCCTCATGGAGCAAACCTTACCGGTATGAATCCAGTACCCGCCACAGCTGCTCGGGGGCAGATGTTTACGAGCCGGAGTTAAAAAAAGAGATCCGCATCTGTAACCCGAAGGGTAACGTCTATTCCAACTCTACCCTGTACGTGGAAAAGCGGAGTAATGCGCTGGGGATTGTGGTGCTCTGGGCGATCACGCGCGCCTGAATCGGTGAAGCTCAGGGCGCGAAAATCACCGTTAGCCCGCCTCCAGCATCCCAAAGCTTACAATACGCGAACGGCCCAGCTCTTTCGCCCGGTATAAGGCCACGTCGGCAGCGCGCAGCAGGTTATCGCTCTGAGCGTGCTGCGGATAGCTGGCGACGCCAATCGACACATCCACCGGGCCAATCTCTGAAAGCCCATAGCGCAGCGACAGTTCATGCACGCCGTTATAAATCTCTTTGGCGCACGCCTGCGCCGCCTCTTCATCGACGCCGGAAAGCAGCACCAGAAACTCTTCGCCGCCATAGCGGAATGCCAGACCGCTGTCGTGTACGGCGCGTTGAATGATGGTGGCCACGCTTTTGATGACCTGATCGCCCGCTTCATGACCAAAGCGGTCATTGATGCTTTTGAAGTGGTCGATGTCGATCATCAGGCAGCTTACCGGCTCTTCATTGCGCACCGCCTGCGCCATTTGGGTGCGCAGGGTATCTTCCAGATGATGGCGGTTACGCAAGCCGGTGAGCGGATCGAAGAGGGCTTTTTCCAGCAGGGCATCGCGCAGACGTTGGTTGGCCAGCGCCAGGCCGAGCGCTTCAGCCATCAGCTCCAGATAGGCGCGGGAAGGGGCATTGTCCGCAGTGATGTTCTGGAAGGAGAGCAACCCAATGGCTTCGCCCTGGGCAATCATAGGAACGCAGAGCGACGTATGCGTGTGCGACGCCGGCAGATGGTAGCAGGCGATATCCGGCTCGCCGTTCACCGGAGGATGGCTCTGCCCACGTCTGACCGCCCAGCACTCATCGGGATGAAAAGGCGTATCCTCTCCTGGCGGCGAAAGCCACTGCGCGACGCAGCGCATCTGCCACGGATCGCGGTCGAGGATATAGAGCCGCCCGGCAATTCCCGGCGCGATATTGGGGGCGAACAGCTCCGCTACGTTAATCACGTCCGCAAAGTTCTCACACCCCTGCAGCCGCTGGGTCATGCGCGCCAGCAGCTCGCGGATGGCCCAGTCGGCGTCGCGCTCTTTTTCCAGACGCTGCCGCGCAAGGCCATTCTCACGAAAGATACGAATTGCCTGCGCCATATCGCCAATCTCATCGATCTGGTTGAAATTGGGTGTTTCAACCGCGTAATCCTGCGACGCGAGACGGTGCACCACATCGCTCAGGCGTACCACCGGGCGCAGCACGCGGCGTTTTAAGATAAAGCCAAGCACAAACAGGAACAGCAGGGCGGTCAGGCCAACCATCATTTCAGAGATTGTCCGCAGCGTTTTTGATTTTTTGGTTGCCTCCTGAACGGAAGCGATCACCCGCTTGTCGAGTATCTGGCGGAAGTGATCGATCTGATTCTGGGCGCGTTCCAGCTCCTGCTCATAGGGCGCACCGTAGAGCAGGGCGATGGCCTGCGCATCTTCTCCCTGCGCCGTGTGGGTGAGGGCGGCCTGCTGTTCGTCCTGTAACGCATCGACGATTTTTATCCCTTCATGCAGCAGGGACAGCTCATCGTCTGACGCGCCGACATCCTGCAGTTTTTCCAGCCGGAGTTCGGTACTCTTCAGCTTGTTCTCTGACTGGTTATATTCCCTGAGAATTTGCGGATCTTTTTTAATCACGTACAGGCGGGCTAAATCGGACTGTGCCCAGACCTCGATTTCGATTTCTTCCGTAAGTTGATCAAATATCTGCCGCTGTTCAACGGCCTGACGCTCAAGGGTGTCAGCATTGGACGCCATCAGCATGATGATGCCGGAAGCGAGGGTCAGGCAGACCGTGGCACCGTAGGCCCAGTTTGTTATCGTCGCGATTCGCACCTGGTGATCCTTTTACGACCAAAGAAGGATGGCGTTCTTTCAAATTATAGAAAACGTTTGATTTAAGGCGAAAAAAAAGGCGGCACAGCGCCGCCTGTTGGGAAGGTTATCGTCAGCGGTTTATAAATCTGGAGGATTTTTCCCTTCTTCAATAAACGCGGCATCCAGCTCTTCGGCGTTACCCGCGTGATCGCGACCGGAGAAGAGGTTCCAGCAGGCGATAAACAGCGCGGCAATCAGCGGGCCAATCACGAAGCCGTTAATGCCGTACAGCTCCATGCCGCCAAGCGTTGAGATCAGGATCAGGTAGTCCGGCATTTTGGTGTCTTTGCCTACCAGCAGCGGGCGCAGGATATTGTCCACCAGCCCGACGATAATCACGAAGAAGCCGACAATGAACAGCCCCTGCCAGATCTGATGCGTCGCGAAGAGGAAAATGGCGGCCGGAACCCAGACAATCGCCGACCCCACCGCAGGCACCAGGGAGAGGAAGGCCATCAGTGCTCCCCAGAGGATGCTGCCGTCGATACCGGCAATGGCAAACGCAATCCCGCCAAGCGTACCCTGAACCACAGCGACAACCGCCGTGCCTTTTACCGTCGCCCGCGAGACGCCGACAAACTTGGCGAACAGGTGCTGCTTGGCGAAATCGGACAGAGGCAGGGAGTCGAGGATCTGGCGCACCAGGAACGGCCCGTCTTTCAGCAGGAAGAACAGCAGATACAGCATGATGCCGAAGCTAATGGCAAAGCCGAACGTCCCTTTGCCGATCAGAAACGCGCTGCCCGCCAGATACTGCCCGCCCTGCAGAGCGACATCGGAGAGTTTTTTCTGGATCTGCGCGGCGTTGGTCAGGTTGTGATCCGCGAGGAAACCGCTGGCCCAGTCCGGCAGATGGTTAAAGATGCTCGCCACCACCTCCGGGAACTGGGTGTTGTTCTCCTGCAGTTTGGTGTACACCACGTTCAGCTCTATGGCGAGCGAGGAGAAGATCACCATCAACGGGATAAAGACAATCAGGCAGATAATGCCGATGGTCAGCAGCGAGGCCAGCCCGTTGCGATCCCCCAGCGCGGCGCGCAGCTTGTTTTTTACCGGGTTAAAGATAACGGTCAGAATGGCGGCCCACAGAATGGCGGAAAAGTAGGGCGACAGCACGTCGAAAAACGCCCACGTCACGAGGGCGAGAATAAAGATAAAGAAACCTTTGGTCAGTCCGTTAAAGCGCATCAGTCAGTCCTGGTTACTAAGAAACTGTGACGACTATAGAACTGATTGACGGATTTACCAACCATTGCGCCGGCCTGCGCAGGCGACGCGCCGCCGGGCAATGTCAGGATGGGAGGGGTCAAATCTCCTCAAACAGCGGGCTCACCAGCGCAACGTGCGTTTTCACGCCCACTGCCAGCGCGGCCTCGTCGATGCGAAAGTGTGGATTGTGGACGTTCCAGACCGCGCCTTTTTCCTCGTTGCCGCAGCCGATGAACAGAAACGTTCCCGGGACTTTCTCCTGATACGAGGAGAAATCCTCGCTGCCAAACAGGGCCCGATCGGCAAGCTGCAGCGTTCCTTCTTCGAAGTGCGCTGCAATCGCCGCTTTGGCGATGGCATTGGTGTCGGCATGGTTGTTGCCAACGGCGTAACCCTGCTGCCAGCGGATCTCACAGCGCGCGCCGTGGGCACTGACGACGCCCTCGACAATACGCTGCACCAGCTGCGGTACCTGCTCGCGTACCTGCTGATTATGAGTACGCACCGTTCCGGCCAGGCGGGCGCTGTCCGGAATCACGTTATAGCTGTCACCGGCCTGGAAGGTCGCGATGGTCAGCACCGGGGCGTTAATCGGGTCGAGATTACGCGCCACCACGTTTTGCAGCGCGGTGACAACTTCAGCGCCGATTACCACCGGGTCGATGCAGAACTGCGGCATTGAGCCATGTCCGCCCCGGCCGAAGATCGTGATATCAAAATTATCGCTGGAGGCGACATAGACCCCTTCTTTCAGCGTAATGTTACCGGTAGGACTGGTCGGGAAAACGTGCAGACCGAAGATCTTCTCGACATCGTCAACCACGCCTTTCTCCACCAGTTCGCGCGCGCCGCCCGGCGGCACTTCTTCGGCAGGCTGGAAGATAAACTTGATGCTGCCGCACAGCTGGCTGCGCAGGTGGCAAAGCACTTTCGCCGCGCCCATCAGCATGGCGGTGTGGGCATCGTGACCGCAGGCGTGCATTACGCCGGGTTTGGTTGAGCTGAATGCTTCACCGCTCTCTTCCTGCAGCGGCAGGGCGTCGATATCAGCACGCAGTGCCCACATCGGGCCGGGTTTTTCACCCTGTAATACCGCCACCACGCTGTTCTCCAGCGGGCGGCTAATCGTCAGCTCCGGCAGATTAGCCAGTTCACGGGCGATAAAATCTGCGGTCGGCTTTTCCTGAAATGAGAGATCCGGGTTGGCATGAATATGCCTGCGCCAGCGGATCACCTCGTCGTGAACGTCGCGGATAAGGTTTTCAGTGCTACTTTTCATGACAGTCTCCTTCAGTCAGTCACCGGCAGTGAGGGCGCAGGTTTTTTTATCAGTGGCACTATCGCCACGCCCGCGCACACCATTGCCAGTGACAAGAAAATAAATGCGCTTTCATAACTGTGGCTTTTTCCAACGAGATAGCCAATAACAACCGGTGAAACGAAGCCCCCCAGCGTCCCTCCGGTGTTTATCAGCCCGATGGCCGAGCCCATGATGTTCTCCGGCAGGCGTTTCATTGGCAGGGTAAACGCGGTCACAAAGGTGGCCATCAGGAAGATCTCCCCCACAAACAGCAGGATGCTGGCACTCACCGCCGTGGCGGTGTGGAAGATGCCGAGAATAGCAGCAGCGCTCACCAGTGCGCAGATCAAAATCACCTGTGGCTCGCGGTGGTGGAAGTATTTTCCGACCAGCCAGCCGGTGCACAACGACGAAAGCCAGATCCCCGCGCCGCCAGCCGCCACGATATAACCGGACACCTCAATCGGCATGCCCATGCTCTGGACAAAGAATTTAGGCAGCCAGGCCAACAGGCCATAGCTTGGGATATTGATGCAAAACACCGAGAAAAACAGCAGCAGCACCGTGGGGTTACGCCACAGCGCCTCGCGTTGGCCATGTGCGGCCTGGCGTGGCGCGGGTTTCTGATACGGCACGCGCAAGGCGATCAGCAGGGCGATGGCGCAGGCAACGATCCCTAATGCCACAAACGAGGCGTGCCAGCCCAGGTGTTCCAGCGCCGAGACGGCCACAATCGGCCCGACGGTCATCGCCAGCCCGGCGGAGGAGAGCAGGACCGACTGGGCGAAGGTGCGTTTTTCCAGCGTAAAATTGCTGACCACCGCTTTCGCGCAGGAGCAGAGATAGCCGGAATGCCCCACGCCGGAGAGAAAGCGAAACACCAGCAGCAGGCCAACGCTCATACCCAGCGCGCCAAAGCAGAGGGCGAAGATCCCCAGTGCACACAGAGAAAGGATCAGCATGGTTTTGTAGCCGATTCGGTCGTTTAGCCAGCCAGCAGGCACCTGAAAGAGAGAGTAGGCGAGAAAGAAGATCCCGGTGATATAGCCCAGCTGCGCGGTGGTAAGCCCGAACTCTTTTTCGATCGGCAGCAGGGCAAAACCCATTACGGTTTTATCGATGTAGACCACGACATAGCCGATAAAAAGTAAAAAAATCATCTGTGACTGGCTTTTCATTGTGTTTTCCGCCTGACGTCAGAGTGTGATGAGAATTGTTGTGTGCACTCTGAATCTAGGGGTTTACCAGACAGGCGGGAAGATATAATTTTGCTATAGGTGATGCTTTTTTGTTATAGGGCGAGCGATGAAATATCTGCCAAAACTCGGCCATCTTCAGGCCTTTCGTCAGGTGGCGCGCAGCGGCAGTATCCGTTCGGCCGCACGGGAACTGGGCGTTTCGCAGCCCGGATTGAGCCGTACATTGCGTGAGCTTGAGCAAACTTTAGGCACCCAACTTTTATTGCGCAGCAAAGAGGGGATTGCCCTTACCGAGGCGGGAATGGCGTTTTCCCAACGGGCGGAGTGGGTGCTTGAAGAGCTGCGGCGTGCGGCGGATGAAGTGGAGCAGATTAACCATTTTACTCACGGGCGTCTGACGGTGGGGTTCTCTTCGCTTATTGCGCTGACCGTCTTTCCCGATGTGGCCGAGGCGTTCAAGAAAACGCTGCCCCAGGTCTTGCTGACGGTGAAGGAGGGGCAGCTCTCCTCGCTCCTGCCTGGCGTACGAAACGGTGAAATAGATATGGCTATCGGCTCTGTGGATCCGATGGCGCCGCCGGAAGGGGTGATGATCGAACCGCTGTTTACCTCGCCATTTTGCATCATCGCACGCAAGGGGCACCCACTGGCAGAAGCCCGCGATCTGATGGCGCTGCGTCAGGCCAAATGGCTGCTGCCGGAGTCATCCATGGGCTACTACCAGCAGCTACAAAATGAGCTCAGCCATTTTTATCGACAGGTGGATATCACCCCGCTGCGCACCGATTCCGTCATCACGGGGCTGAATATGGTGCTTAACGCGGACTATCTGACGGTGGTCGCGCGGGCAATGTGTCAGCCGCTGCAGCTTGATGACAAGCTGGTGGCGTTGCCCATCACCCAACTGCCGTCGGCGCAGTATTGCGCGGTGTGGTCGCAAAAGTCGGCGATGACCACCAACGCGCGTCAGTTTTTGATTCGCCTGCGCGAAGCATGCAGAGGGTTTAGCTGGTAGCGGACAGATACGACTTTTGTCTGAGCCAGAATCACAGCCGTCCGCGCCATGCTGTAAGTATCTGCTTGCGGAGGTGCTTATGGCCTGGCGTCCGATTCTGTATGTGATCCTCACAACCCATCCCCGACTCAGTGCGCGACGCGCCCGGTTGCGTCTGGTCGTCTAGCTTTTTTATGTTAATCGCGGTATAACACACCTTCTTTGGATGTTTAGATGTCCATACGTATAGAAGGTAATATGCAAACACAACAAGAAAATGGGCAGCTAAAGCGCACCATGAAAACACGCCACCTGATTATGCTCTCGCTGGGTGGCGTGATTGGCACAGGGTTATTCTTTAATACCGGTTATATCATTTCGACAACCGGGGCCGCAGGCACGCTGCTGGCCTATCTCATTGGCGCACTGGTAGTCTGGCTGGTGATGCAGTGTCTGGGCGAACTGTCGGTGGCGATGCCGGAAACCGGCGCGTTTCACGTCTATGCCGCTCGTTACCTCGGCCCGGCGACGGGCTATACCGTGGCGTGGCTGTACTGGCTCACCTGGACGGTGGCGCTAGGGTCGAGCTTTACCGCCGCCGGGTTTTGTATGCAGTACTGGTTCCCACAGGTGCCCGTCTGGGTATGGTGCGTGGTCTTCTGCGTGGTAATTTTTGGCCTTAACGTTATCTCCACGCGTTTCTTTGCCGAGGGCGAATTCTGGTTCTCGCTGGTGAAAGTTATCACCATCATCGCCTTTATTATTCTTGGCGGCGCGGCGATCTTTGGCTTTATTCCAATGCAGGACGGTTCGCCTGCGCCGGGTCTGAGCAACATTACCGCTGAAGGCTGGTTCCCGCATGGCGGCCTGCCGATCCTGATGACCATGGTGGCGGTGAACTTTGCCTTCTCCGGCACCGAGCTTATCGGCATTGCGGCGGGCGAAACGGAAAACCCGCATAAGGTTATTCCGGTGGCGATCCGTGCGACCATTGCCCGGTTGATCATCTTCTTTATCGGCACCGTGTTTGTGCTGGCGGCGCTGATCCCGATGCAGCAGGCCGGGGTGGAAAAGAGCCCGTTTGTGCTGGTGTTTGAAAAAGTCGGGATCCCGTATGCGGCAGATATCTTTAACTTTGTGATTTTGACCGCGATCCTCTCGGCGGCAAACTCCGGCTTGTACGCCTCAGGGCGCATGCTGTGGTCGCTTTCTAACGAGAAAACGCTGCCGCGCTGCTTTGCCCGCGTCAATAAAAACGGCGTGCCGCTGACGGCGCTCTCCGTTTCCATGCTCGGTGGCGTGCTGGCGCTCTTCTCAAGCGTGGTTGCGCCGGACACGGTGTTTGTGGCGCTGTCGGCCATTTCCGGTTTTGCGGTGGTGGCGGTGTGGATCAGCATCTGCGCGTCGCACTTTGTCTTCCGTCGTCGTCATCTGCAGTCCGGACAGCCGCTGTCTGCTCTGCACTATCGCGCGCCGTGGTATCCGCTGGTGCCGGTGCTCGGGTTTATCCTCTGCGTGGTGGCATGTATCGGTCTGTGGTTTGATCCGAGCCAGCGCATTGCCCTTTATTGTGGCCTGCCGTTCGTCGCCCTGTGTTATGGTGCCTACTACCTGACCCGAAACCTGACATCGCAGGAGCCTGAACATGTCGCAGAATAATCCGCTTACCGCCCTCCTTGAAAAGCAGCCGTTTGTGGTGCTGGATGGCGCAATGGCAACTGAACTGGAAGCGCGCGGGTGCAACCTTGCAGACAACCTCTGGTCTGCCAAAGTATTGATGGAAAACCCGGAGCTTATCCGTGAAGTCCACCTCGACTACTACCGTGCGGGTGCGCAGGTGGCGATCACCGCCAGCTATCAGGCCACGCCTGCGGGCTTTGCGGCGCGCGGTCTGGATGAGGCGCAGTCCCGCACGTTGGTCGGCAAAAGCGTGGAGCTGGCGCGTAAGGCGCGTGAAGCGTATCTGGCGGAAAATCCGCATGCGGGCACGCTGCTGGTGGCGGGGTCCGTTGGGCCGTATGGCGCCTATCTGGCGGATGGCTCTGAGTATCGCGGAGATTATGTGCGTCGCGCCGAAGAGTTTACCGCGTTTCATCGTCCGCGCATTGAGGCGTTGCTGGATGCGGGGGCGGATCTGCTGGCTTGCGAAACGCTGCCCTCCTTTGAGGAGATCAAGGCGCTGGCAGCACTTGTGGCTGAGTATCCCCGCACCCGGGCATGGTTCTCGTTTACCCTGCGCGACAGCGAGCACCTGAGCGACGGGACACCGCTGCGGGAAGTTGTCGCGGCCCTGAAAGATAATTCGCAGGTCGTGGCTCTGGGCATCAACTGTATCGCGCTGGAAAACACCACCGCGGCGCTGAAACACCTGCACAGCCTGACGAGACTGCCGCTGGTGGTCTATCCGAACTCGGGCGAGCATTATGATGCGGTGACCAAAACCTGGCACCATCACGGTGAAGCGTGCGAGACGCTGGCGGGATATTTGCCCCAGTGGCTGGAGGCCGGTGCCAGATTAATCGGTGGATGCTGTCGCACCACGCCGAAAGATATTGCTGAGCTTAACGCGCAGCGCTGAAGCCCTCACCCTGACCCTCTCCCACAGGGAGAGGGAAAAAAACAACCGCACAAAACCAACTATCCTTTCCCGCTTTTTTTCTAAAAACGAATCGTTATTAGCGATTCGTTTTAATTCCTTTATCAAAATTCCCGCGCCGGAAATACTGCCCTCATAACAACAAGGGGAGCAGACAGGATGGCAATTACATCGCGAATTACATTACTCGGCGCGCTGGCGCTGTGGGCATTTCAGGCGCAGGCGGTGGACGTCACCGTTGCGTATCAGACCTCCGCAGAGCCTGCGAAAGTCGCGCAGGCGGATAACACCTTTGCCAAAGAGAGCGGCGCAAACGTCGACTGGCGTAAGTTCGACAGCGGGGCGGCCGTGGTGCGTGCGCTTGCGTCCGGCGACGTGCAGATTGGTAATATCGGCTCCAGCCCGCTGGCGGTAGCGGCCAGCCAGCAGGTGCCGATTGAAGTTTTCCTCCTCGCTTCACAGCTGGGCAACTCCGAAGCGCTGGTGGTGAAGAAAAACATCACCAAACCGGAAGACCTGATCGGCAAGCGCATCGCCGTGCCGTTCATTTCGACCACTCACTACAGCCTGCTGGCGGCGCTGAAACACTGGGGCATCAAGCCAGGCCAGGTGCAAATCATTAATCTGCAGCCACCGGCGATTATTGCGGCCTGGCAGCGCGGCGATATTGATGGCGCATACGTCTGGGCACCGGCCGTCAATGAGCTGGAAAAAGACGGCACCGTGCTGACCGACTCCGAAAAAGTGGGCCAGTGGGGCGCGCCAACGCTTGACGTGTGGGTGGTGCGCAAAGATTTTGCCGAGAAACATCCTGAGGTCGTGAAGGCCTTTGCCAAAAGCGCCATCGACGCTCAGCAGCCCTATATCAGCAACCCGGATGCATGGCTGAAGCAGCCTGCCAATCTCGAAAAACTGTCCCGTCTGAGCGGCGTGCCGCAAGCGGACGTTCCGGGGCTGGTGAAAGGGAATACCTATCTCACGCCTGCCCAGCAGGTACAACAGCTGACCGGGCCGGTAAACAAAGCGATTGTCGATACCGCCACGTTCCTGAAAGAGCAGGGCAAAGTGCCGGCGGTGGCGGCGGACTACAGCCAGTACGTGACCGATCGCTTTGTGAAATAAGGGGGCTGCGATGCTGACTATTACAAATCTGTCTGCTGATTACGGTGGCAAACCGGCCCTGGAGAACATCAACCTGACGCTGGAGAGCGGTGAGCTGCTGGTTGTGCTTGGCCCGTCCGGGTGCGGGAAAACCACGCTGCTGAATCTGATTGCCGGGTTTGTGCCATATCAGCATGGCTCCATTCAACTGGAAGGGAAAAAAGTGGAAGGCCCGGGCGCTGAGCGTGGGGTGGTCTTTCAGAACGAAGGTCTGCTTCCCTGGCGCAACGTGCAGGAAAACGTGGCGTTTGGGTTGCAACTGGTGGGCGTAAGCCGCGAGCAACGGCTGGCAACAGCACGGGACATGCTCAAAAAGGTCGGTCTTGAAGGGGCTGAAAAACGGTTTATCTGGCAGCTTTCCGGCGGCCAGCGTCAGCGGGTTGGTATTGCCCGCGCGCTGGCGGCCAATCCGCAGCTTTTGCTGTTGGATGAGCCGTTCGGGGCGCTGGATGCCTTTACCCGCGAGCAGATGCAAACCCTGCTTTTACGCCTGTGGCATGAAACGGGTAAACAGGTGCTGCTGATTACCCACGATATCGAAGAGGCGGTGTTTATGGCGACCGAGCTGGTGCTGTTGTCCCCTGGCCCGGGGCGCGTGCTGGAGCGGCTGCCGCTTGAGTTTGCCCGTCGCTATGTCGCGGGGGAGCCGGTGCGCAGCATCAAATCCGATCCGCGGTTTATTGAACAGCGTGAATACGTCTTAAGCCGTGTGTTTGAACAACGGGAGGCCTTCTCATGAGCATCGTCTTCAGCGAGAAAACGCGACGCGCTCGCCCGGCATTACGCTGGCCTTTCTCGCGCCAGATAACACTCAGTGTCGGCACGCTGCTGGTGCTGCTGGCGGTGTGGTGGCTGGTTGCCGCGCAGGCATGGATCAGCCCGCTGTTTCTGCCGCCGCCGGGGCAGGTGCTGGCAAAACTCATCACCATTGCCGGGCCGCAGGGCTTTATGGACGCCACGCTCTGGCAGCACTTAGGGGCAAGCCTGGCGCGCATTCTGGTGGCGCTACTGGCTGCGGTGATAATCGGCATTCCGGTCGGGATCGCGATGGGCTTAAGCCCGACGGTGCGCGGGATCCTCGACCCGCTGATTGAGCTTTACCGTCCGGTGCCGCCGCTGGCCTATCTGCCGCTGATGG
Organism: Enterobacter sp. T1-1; assembly: GCF_000710795.1. Lineage (NCBI taxonomy): Bacteria > Pseudomonadati > Pseudomonadota > Gammaproteobacteria > Enterobacterales > Enterobacteriaceae > Enterobacter > Enterobacter sp. T1-1. Next base: position 94,457 of record NZ_JALW01000016.1, read on the forward strand.
TGATCTGGTTCGGCATCGGTGAAACGTCAAAAATCCTGCTGATTTATCTGGCGATTTTCGCCCCGGTTGCCATGTCGGCTCTGGCGGGTGTTAAAAGCGCTCAGCAGGTGCGGATCCGCGCGGCGCAGTCGCTGGGAGCCAGCCGGACACAGGTGCTGCTGTTTGTGATTTTACCGGGCGCACTGCCGGAGATTTTAACCGGATTACGCATCGGCCTTGGCGTGGGCTGGTCAACGCTGGTGGCGGCAGAGCTGATCGCCGCCACCCGAGGGTTAGGGTTTATGGTGCAGTCGGCGGGGGAGTTTCTGGCGACTGACGTGGTACTGGCCGGGATTGCGGTTATCGCCGTGATCGCCTTTGGATTAGAACTGGGGCTGCGCGCGCTGCAGCGTCGTCTGACGCCCTGGCATGGAGAAATACAATGAGTGAACGTCTGACCATTACCCCGCTGGGGCCATATATTGGTGCGCAGGTGTCGGGCCTGGATGTGACCCGTCCGCTGAGCGATAACCAGTTTGAGCAGCTTTATCATGCGGTGCTGCGCCATCAGGTGGTATTCCTGCGCGAACAGGCAATCACCCCGCAGCAGCAGCGCGCCCTGGCACTGCGCTTTGGCGATCTGCATATCCATCCGGTTTATCCGCATGCGGAAGGGGTGGAGGAGATTATTGTGCTCGACACGCATAACGATAACCCGCCGGACAACGACAACTGGCACACGGATGTGACGTTTATCGAGACGCCACCTGCAGGGGCGATTCTTTCGGCGAAGCTGCTGCCGGAGACGGGCGGCGATACGCTGTGGGCCAGCGGCATTGCGGCCTTTGAGGCGCTATCCGCACCCTTCCGTACCCTGCTGAGCGGCCTGCGGGCGGAGCATGACTTCAAAAAATCGTTCCAGGAGTACAAGTACCGCAAAACAGAAGCGGAGCATCAGCGCTGGCAGGAGGCGGTTGCGAAACATCCGCCGCTGCTGCATCCGGTCGTGCGCACCCATCCGGTAACCGGCAAGCAGGCGCTGTTTGTGAATGAGGGATTCACGACGCGGATTGTGGACGTGACGGAAAAAGAGAGCGAGGCGCTGTTACGTTTCCTGTTTGCGCATATCACCAAACCGGAGTTTCAGGTGCGCTGGCGCTGGCAGGAGAACGATCTGGCGATCTGGGATAACCGCGTGACGCAGCACTATGCGAATGCGGATTATCTGCCACAGCGTCGGATTATGCAGCGGGCGACAATTTTGGGGGATAAGCCGTTTTACCGTCCTTGAACCATCGCACCCGTAGGCCGGGTAAGGCGTAGCCGCCACCCGGCAATTGTGCACCGTTCTTGCCGGGTGGCGCTGCGCTTACCCGGCCTACAAAAAACCGCACAGTTAAAGGTGCGCCTCAATATACCGCTGATAGCGGTTTGCCTTGAGGTAGCACAAGTCCACCAGTACCAGCCCGTCGATGCAGTTGTTGAACGCCGGGTCGCTGCCAAAATCGATAAACTGCACGCCGCCGGGTTCACACAGCTCGGAATACTGTTTGTAGAGCGGTGGAATACAGCACCCCAGATTACCGAGCAGGGATTTCAGCTTCGTCAGGTCATCCACGTAATCGACCCCGCCAAACTGCGCCAACACGTCCGGCAGTGAGGCCGGATAAGGCTGACGTGACGCGGCTAAGGGATGTGTCGCCGGGAACCAGAGGCGGTAAAACGCCACCAGCAGATCCCGTGCGGCAGGCGGTAAGCCACCGGAAATCGAGACCGGGCCAAAGAGGTAGCGGTAGTGCGGATAACGTGCCAGATAGGCACCAATACCGGACCACAGATAGTCCAGACCGCGACGACCCCAGTAGCGCGGTTGAATAAAGCTGCGCCCCAGTTCAATACCGTGTTCCAGCACGTCCTGCATTTTATCGTCGTAGTGGAACAGACTGTAGCTATAAAGCCCTTCCAGACCGCGTTGCTCGACCTGTCTGGCAGTGGGCATAAAGCGATAGGCGCCGACGATCTCCAGATCGTCTTCATCCCACAGGATCAGGTGCAGATAGTCATCGTCGTAACTGTCGGTGTCCCGACGTTTACCGCTCCCTTCCTCCACGGCGCGAAACGCGACCTCGCGCAGGCGTCCCAGCTCGCGCAGCAGGGGAGCCTCTTCCTGCCCGTTGCGTTGCCATAGATAAATGGTTTTGCCATCGCTGGTTTTGCCCAGACATTCGGCCTGGGCCAGCTCGCGCTTCAGCGTGGCCCGGTCTTCCGGACGGGCAATGGCGCATTGGGTTTTAAAGACGCCAGGTACTCCCTTGCCAAGACGTATCACGTGCTGACGGCACTGCTCGGCCATCTCACGCGATGAAAGGGTTGTGCTATACCAGTGATGCCAGGCTATCTGCTGGCCGATCTTTATCGGTAGCTGGCTGTGGCGGCGGCGGAACATCTGCTGCATCAGTAAGAGCATCGATACGGTGGGGGACACCAGCGTGCTGGCATAAAAGAGCAGGCTGTTGTGTGCCTGAATATGCACCGGCAGCAGCGGTACGCGCAGCTTACTGGCGAGTTTAATAAAGCCGGGGTGCCATTTTTTATCGCGGATCCCTTTGCGCGTAGGACGGGACACTTCTCCCGCCGGGAAGAAGATCAGCACCCCTGCGTTTTGCAGATGCTGTTCCATCTGCATCAGGGACGTTTTTGCCGTTCTGCCGCCCATATTGTCCACCGGAATAAACAGCGAGCTAAGCGGTTCAAGGTGGGTCAGCATCCGGTTAGTGACGACTTTCACATCGCGCCGTACACGGGAAACGGCATACATCAGCGCCAGCCCGTCCAGCGTTCCGGTTGGGTGGTTGGCAATAATGACCAGCGGGCCATGTTCAGGGATTTGTTCGAGATCGCGGGCGGAAACGGTGCAGAGTATATCGAGGTGCTCCAGAACCTGCTCCACCATATCCAGGCCTTTCAGATGGCGGTGTGTCGCGGCAAATTGCTGGAATTCTTCTTCGTAGAACAGTCTTTTTAACAGACTTTTTTGCCAGGGTGCAGGCCTCGCCTGAGGCCAAAGGTCGTCGAGAACGCTATCGAGACTAAACATGGTTACTCCTCCTGCCGTCTTGCTCAGACAGTAGAAGGGAGAGATGTCGGTTGTATTGCAGTTTGGTGAAGATTAGCGCAGAGAGGAGGCCGGGTAAGGCGAAGCCGCCACCCGGCGCTAAAGCGGATTAACGCAGAATTTTCTTCTCGGCCAGATCCAGCGCAAAGTAGCTGAAGATCAGATCCGCGCCGGCACGTTTGATCGCGCCCAGGCTTTCCAGGATCACTTTCTCTTCGTCGATCGCACCCGCCTGCGCGGCGAATTTGATCATCGCGTACTCGCCGCTCACCTGGTATGCACCCAGCGGCAGCTCGGTGCGCTCGCGAATGTCGCGCAGGATATCCAGATACGCGCCAGCCGGTTTCACCATCAGGCAATCTGCGCCCTGGGCTTCATCCAGCAGCGATTCACGGATGGCTTCACGGCGGTTCAGCGGGTTCATCTGATAGGTTTTGCGATCGCCCTTCAGCGCTGTACCGGCCGCTTCACGGAACGGACCGTAGAACGAAGAGGCAAACTTGGTGGAGTAGGACATGATGGCGGTATCAGTGAATCCGGCCGCATCAAGCGCCTGGCGGATCGCCTGAACCTGCCCGTCCATGGCAGCGGAAGGTGCGATGAAATCCGCACCGGCTGCTGCAGCTACCACCGCCTGCTTGCCGAGATTCAGCAAAGTGGCGTCGTTATCGACACCGTGATCGCACAGCACACCGCAGTGGCCATGAGAGGTATATTCACAGAAACAGGTGTCTGACATGACGATCATTTCCGGCACGGTCTCTTTGCAGATCCGCGACATCCGGGCGACCAGACCGTCCTCTTTCCAGGCATCGCTGCCGGTAGCGTCAGTGTGGTGGGAGATGCCAAAGGTCATCACCGAGCGGATCCCCGCGTTGGCGATACGTTCGATCTCACGCGCCAGATATTTTTCCGGAATGCGCATCACGCCTGGCATGGCGTCGATGGCTTTGTAGTCATCGATCTCTTCTTCAACAAAAATCGGCAACACCAGATCGTTTAAGGTCAGTGTTGTCTCTTCAAACATAGCGCGCAGTGCAGGTGACTTGCGCAGACGACGGGGACGAGCAATTAAATCGGTCATGATATGCCTGACGTTTGTGGAACAAAGAAGGCTAGTGTACATGAAAGTGGGGGAGAGGGTTTTACGAAAGTAGGCTTTTTGTTAATGCGAAATGGGGGTTGCGATGTTTCACATGGTCAATATATATAACCAGCGTCAGCCTGTTTTTCAAACGCTCGAGATATTGGTGCTATTTCTAAATTGAAGTAAATACATCATTAATAATGATCTATTATTCTTTATTATATTTTCTATATTTATGTCAGATGATTTTAATTCGCTGTTTTTATAGTGTTTATTTATAATTTTTAATGTCGTTGCATTTTTTTCATGTTATTAGTCTGGATACGGACTTAATGGAATCATTCATTGAACCTTTTCGAAATGAAAATGCATAATTCCCTCCGCAATACAATGTTGCCAAATGATTTGATGGACAAACTTGCTTACGTCCCTGAGGAGGGATGACCCAATGCAAACATGGAAAAAGAAACTGGTTGTATCACAACTTGCATTAGCCTGCACCCTGGCTATCGCTTCTCAGGCCAATGCGAAAGATATTTCTGGTGCCACATATAATACCTTCGGATATGATAATACAGCATCAACACCCTGGTATTATGGCTACGCTGACTGGGATTACTCGGATGCCACCCACGACGGTGATATTTATCCGGTGATTAATAAGTCAACGGTGAACGGTGTTATTTCGACGTACTACCTTGACGATGGTGTCAATGGAAGAGCGAATGCGCTGAGCATTTCTAACAGCACCATTAATGGCATGATCACCTCAAAGTGCATGACCGCCACGTGTGCTGATGGGGTTGATACGGACGGCACGACCCATACGCAGTACGATCGTTTTAGCCTGACCGTCGATCACTCCACCATTAACGATACCTATGAGCATTATGCGTATGATGTTCTCAATGGTGACAACACCGAAACCCACTATCTGGATACCTACGGACTGGGTAATGCGATTACGCTGGATGTGGAATCGGATATTGTTATCCAGAACAACTCCCACGTTGCAGGTATCACGCTGACTCAGGGTTACCATGAGCTGGACAATACCCCGTATGACGGCGTTGAAGGCGTTGCGGATAGCAGTAATGTCTTTACTAACACCCTGGTGGTCAAAGACTCTGTTCTGACCTCTGGCGCATACAGCGATCTGGGTACCAGCGGGTTCTATGGTCAAACCGCGAAGCCGAGCGACTACGGTGAAACCAACGCGACCGGCGCAGATGACGCGGCACTGATCGTCGCGGCCAGCGCGTCTGACAACGCTATGCAAACCACCGCCACCTTCGATCACTCTACCGTTACCGGCGATATCCTGTTCTCCAGCACCTTCGACAATAACTTCTACGAGAATGGCGACCCGGCAACCGATACCACTGAAGACGGTGTGTATAACCCAACCACCAACGGCTGGGATGGTACCGATAAGCTGGATGTTACACTGACCAACGGCAGCAAATGGGTTGGCGCTGCACAATCCAGCGTTGAAGCGATCGGCACCGCGCAGATGTATGGTGAGGGTTACAGCAGCGTTGACTGGAGAACCTTGTCGCCAAACAGCATCTGGCCTGATTCCACCTACGACACCAACGGTCACGTTGCAGGTGAAGAGGTCTACCAGAGCGGTCTGTTCAACGTCACCCTGAACAACGGTTCAGAGTGGGATACCCGCAAACTGTCTAACATCGACACGCTGGCAGTGAATAACCAGTCGCAGGTCAATGTTGAAAACTCTGGCCTGCTGGCGGATTCCATCACCCTGACCAACGCCTCTACCCTGAATATTGGCGACAGCGGTGCAGTGGCGACAGACAGCCTGTATCTGGACAGCTATAGCCGTGCCGCGCTGACGGAAGAAACGGCTGAACTGTATGCCAACACCATCACCGTCGACAACGGTGCGGAACTGGCACTGGGCCTGGGTCAGGTGGACACGCACAACATGGTGCTGACCGATGGCGGTGTGCTGAACGTTGCCAGCCGTGACTACGTGCTGAACAGCGATCTGAACAACGCCCGCTTTATCACCAACGACAAGAGCAAAGCAGATTACGACTATGGCGTCGTGGCGCTTAACTCAGACGGTCATCTGGCGGTGAACGGTGATGTGGCAGGTAACTACACCGTGCGTATCGACGATGCGACCGGCGCCGGTTCTGTTGCTGATTATAAAAACAAAGAGATCATCCGCGTTTATGACAATAACGCAGACACTGCGGCCCGCTTTACGGCAGCAAACAAAGCCGATTTAGGTGCCTATACCTACCAGGCGCAGCAGAAGGGTGACACGGTTGTTCTGCAGCAGAAAGCGCTGACTGACTACGCCAATATGGCGCTGAGCATTCCGTCAGCGAATACCAATATCTGGGATCTGCAGCAGGATACCGTTGGAACCCGTCTGACTAACAGCCGTCACGGTCTGGCCGATAACGGCGGGGCGTGGGTGAGCTACTTCGGCGGCAACTTTGACGCTGACAATGGTGTTATCAGCTACGATCAGGACGTAAGCGGGATTATGGTTGGTCTGGATACGCAGATTGACGGTAACAACGCGAAGTGGATCGTGGGTGGCGCGGCAGGTTTCGCGAAGGGTGATATCAGCGATCGTACCGGTCAGGTTGATCAGGATAGCCAGACGGCGATGATCTATGCCTCTGCGAAGTTTGCCAACGATGTCTTCCTCGACAGCTCCCTGAGCTACACCCGCTTCAATAACGATCTCTCCGCGACCATGAGTAACGGTCAGTACGTGGACGGTAATACCACGACAGATGCGGTTGGTTTCGGTATGAAACTGGGTTATGACTGGAAACCAAACCTGTCCGGCTACGTCACGCCTTATGCGGCAGTGTCTGGGCTGTTCCAGTCGGGTGACGACTACCGCTTGAGCAACGACATGCGAATTGATGGCCAGTCTTACGACAGCTTGCGCTATGAACTCGGTGTCGACGCAGGGTATACCTTCAACTACGGCGGCGATCAGGCTCTGACGCCATACGTCAAACTGGCATATGTGTATGACGATGCTGATAACAATGCGAACGTGAATGGCGACAGCATTGATAACGGCGTTGAAGGCTCTGCGGTGCGTGTGGGCCTGGGCACACAGTTCAGCTTCACCAAAAACTTCAGTGCGTACACGGATGCCACTTACCTGGGCGGCGGCGACGTTGACCAGAACTGGGGCGCCAATTTGGGTGTGAAATATACCTGGTAAAGTATAAAAGCGGGGGAATATATCCCCCGCTTTGTCATCTAAAAAAAATAATATTGAACCGACAAATACGGATGTCCAGAGGTCTGCATGAAAGTTAATGCGAAACCACTTTCTGAATTAAGCCGGCTCGAACAGTGTTTGAAAGTAGCCAGTACCCCATTTAAATCTGCTCCCCAGCAGATTATTTCAAATGATGATAATGATGAACCCAGCACCTTTGTATTACAGACCGGCGTTATTGAAATCTATCGCCGTTCAGACGAGTTGCTGATTGGCATTGCTACTGCGCCCTTTATTCTGGGGCTGACTGCAGGCATGCTTGATTACAGCAAGGAATATCGGGTCGTTGCCAAAAATCCGTGCACAGGCTTTTATTTACCTGCTTCGACCTCTCTGCAGCTTATTCAGCAAAGTTCTCTCTGGAAAGAAGCTTTCTGCTGGCTGTCCTGGATTAAATCCATTCTGGAAAAGCGGGACAGGCAACTGGTAGGAAATAACTCCTATCACCAAATCCGCGCCATGCTGCTGAATATGGCCGAATGGGATGAAACCCTGCGCTCAAAAATTGGTGTGATGAATCATATTCAACAAAGTACGCGCATTTCGCGTTCGGTTGTGGCTGAGGTGCTCGCTGCGCTTCGACAGGGTAACTACATCAATATGAGCCGGGGCAAACTGGTTAGCATCAACCGTTTGCCCACGGAATATTAAGGCTGGACGGAGGCGGTAAGCACCTGGGCTTTATTGGCGCTGAGCTCAGCCACTAAGTTATTGATCCCATCGCTCATATTGACGAAACGGGTATTTGGCGAGCGGGTGACCACCACAAAAGCGCCTACGTTGGACTGGGGGATCATTGCCATATAGGTAATGAATCCTCCACCACCCCCCGTTTTCTGAATAATGCCCGGACGGCCATTTTTAGGTGCCATATATACCCAGCCCAGACCGAGGGCGTCGGCTTTGCCCGGCACGTCCATACCGATCACGCGGTGCAACTGGCTGCGCTGGTAAATCAGCGTCTGCATTCGGTCGGCCTGATGGCTGCGTGAGTAGAAGTCTGATGAGAGGAACTGCTGCATCCAGCGCATCATGTCGCCAGGGGTGGAATAAACCCCGCCGCTGCCGATGGCTGCCAGCGTGTTGTTACACGGGCTGGCACCTTTTTCGGCGACCATCAGACGGCGGCACTGATCCGGTGATGGGGTGAAGGTGGTGTCCTTCATGCCCAGCGGGCGCGTGATCTGCTCTTCAAACAGCTGCGTATACGGTTTGCCCGCTGCCGTCGACAGCGCATCGGCCAGCAGGTCAAACGCCAGGTTGGAGTAAGAGGCCTGAGAACCGGGCGCGGACTTCAACGTGGCTTTGCTCAGGTAGTTCCAGCGCTGTTCACGCGTTGGCCAGACAAAAACGTCGCGATGCGCCGCACCCCCTGGCTGTTCGCGAGGCAGGGCGCTGGTATGCGTTGCCAGGTTGACCAGCCTTATCGGCGTCCCCTGATACGTCGGGACACGTGCGCCCGGCGGAGCATACTTGCTGAGCGGATCGTCGAGTTTCACCACGCCCTGGTCCAGCAATTTCACCAGCATTTCGCTGGTCATCAGCTTGGTCAGGGACGCGATGCGGATGACGGAATCCAGCTGCGGATGAACATTATTACCGGGACGCGTTTCACCGAAACTGCGAAACACGCGCTGATTACCGTCGATGACGACCATCGCCATTCCCGTCGCGCCGCTGCCGTAATAAATCAGGTTCGCGTAGCGATCGGCAATATCTGATGCCAGAACGGGCGCCGTCAGCGGTTGGGCTGCCTGGGCGGTTGAGAAGCTCACCGCACACAGCGCGGCGAAAAAGAGCAGACAACGTTTCAACGAAAAGCATCCATAGTGTGAATGAGGAAAGTAATGGGTATTTATACTACTAAACCGTACGGTGCAATGCCCCGAATTACATAACGATAACCAGAAAAACGTAACTGCGAGTAAATCAGAAGAATTTACTTACTGTCAGTCTCCCATTTTGTGACATCGGCCTTATGATAGAGGGCTGTGTTACTCAATCTTGCGGAGAAGAGTATGTCCGGAAAGCGTGTAGTTATGGTTGTCGATATGCAGCAGGGGGTGTTCGAAACGCCTCGTCATCAGCGTGAAAAATGTGTTTCATTGATCAATCAGCTTACGCAGGCAGCCGATCGGGTGATTTTTATTCAGCATACTGAGCCTGGCGGTCTGGAAGAGGGCAGTGACGGGTTTGCCTTGCTGCCAGAACTGCATCAGCCTGCTGATGCCCTCTACGTGACCAAGACGGCCTGCGATGCGTTCTATAACACCTCGCTTGAAACGCTGCTCCGCGAGCAGGGGATCCGGGAGTTTGTCATCTGCGGTTGCGCCACCGATTACTGTGTCGATGCCACGTTCAAGAATGGCGTCAGCCGGGGCTACCACATCACCGTGGCGGAGGATGCGCATACCACCGCGAATCGCCCGGCGGCCGAAGCCCGCATTCTGATTAACCACTACAACGACGTCTGGCGCAACTTCATTGCGCCCGCAAACCCGCCCGCGGTGAAACGCACCGAAACAATTCTTGAAAACTGGAAAGCGAACTAATAATAAACCCTCGGGTCTGACCTTTTTGCCTGCGCCAGGCACCTGGCCCAGGCAAGATTTTCGTGTGGTGATGTGTTGAGCACAGCAACAGCCATAACAACAAGAAGGATGTATCATGTTTAAGTCTTTTTTCCCAAAGCCGGGGCCATTTTTCCTGTCGGCATTTATTTGGGCACTGATCGCTGTCATTTTCTGGCAGGCCGGCGGCGGAGCGTGGTTGACGCGCATCACGGGCGCGACGGGCGAGGTTCCCATTAGCGCGGCGCGTTTCTGGTCGCTGAGCTATCTGCTGTTTTATGCCTACTACATGGTCTGCGTAGGGCTCTTTGCCCTGTTCTGGTTTGTCTATTCGCCACATCGCTGGCAATACTGGTCGATTCTGGGCACGTCGCTGATCATCTTTGTCACCTGGTTTCTGGTGGAAGTGGGGGTGGCGGTTAACGCCTGGTATGCCCCGTTCTACGATCTGATCCAGAGTGCGCTGAGTTCACCGCATAAGGTGACTATCAATCAGTTCTACCATGAAGTTGGCATCTTCCTCGGTATTGCCCTTATTGCGGTAGTGATTGGCGTCATGAACAATTTCTTTGTCAGCCACTACGTCTTCCGCTGGCGTACCGCGATGAACGAACATTATATGGCGCACTGGCAACACCTGCGTCATATCGAAGGCGCCGCACAGCGTGTGCAGGAAGACACCATGCGTTTCGCCTCGACCCTTGAAGACATGGGCGTGAGCTTTATCAATGCCATTATGACCCTGATTGCCTTCCTGCCGGTGCTGGTGACGCTCTCGGCGCACGTGCCGGACCTGCCGATTGTTGGTCATCTGCCGTATGGCCTGGTGATTGCCGCTATTGTCTGGTCATTAATGGGAACGGGGTTGCTGGCCGTGGTGGGGATCAAGCTACCTGGGCTGGAGTTTAAAAATCAGCGCGTCGAAGCGGCGTATCGTAAAGAGCTGGTGTATGGTGAAGATGACGCCAACCGCGCCTCGCCGCCAACCGTACGTGAACTGTTTGGCGCCGTGCGTCGCAACTATTTCCGTCTTTACTTCCACTATATGTACTTCAACATTGCGCGCATTTTGTATCTGCAGGTGGATAACGTTTTCGGTTTGTTCCTGCTGTTCCCGTCCATTGTTGCGGGTACGATAACGCTGGGTCTGATGACTCAGATCACCAACGTATTTGGTCAGGTTCGCGGGTCGTTCCAGTATCTGATTAGCTCCTGGACCACGCTGGTGGAACTGATGTCCATCTACAAACGTCTGCGCAGCTTTGAACGCGAGCTGGACGATCGGGATCTGCAGGAAGTCACCAATACATTTAGCTAAAACAGGGAATTGCTATGTCTTTTGCCGTACCGCGTACATTATCGCTCTCTTTACTCGCCGCACTCGTGCTGGCGGGGTGTGCCGAAAAAGGGGCCGTCCCGCTTAAAAAAGGTGAGAAACCTGTAGATGTGGCGAGCGTGGTGCGGCAAAAAATGCCCTCTACGGTGAAAGACCGCAATGCGTGGGCCGAGGCATTAGCGAAGACCTTTGAAAGTCAGAAAATTGCCCCTACCGAGGAGAATATCTGCTCGGTGCTGGCAGTGGCGCAGCAGGAGTCGATGTACCAGTCAGACCCGGTGGTGCCGGGGCTGAACAAAATTGCCTGGAAAGAGATCGACCGTCGCGCGGAATCGATGCATATCCCTGTGTTCCTGGTGCATACCGCCCTTAAAATTACCTCGCCAAACGGCAAAAGCTATAGCGATCGGCTGGACACGGTGAAAACCGAGAAACAGCTCAGCGCCATTTTTGATGATTTCATCAATATGGTGCCGATGGGGCAGAAACTGTTCGGCTCGCTTAATCCGGTGCATACCGGCGGCCCGATGCAAGTCAGCATTGCGTTTGCCGAGCAGCATACGGACGGCTATCCATGGAAAATCGACGGGACGGTGCGCCAGGAAGTCTTCTCCCTGCGTGGCGGACTGTGGTTTGGCACGTACCATCTGCTGAACTATCCGGCGAGCTACAGCGAGCCGTTGTACCGTTTTGCTGACTTTAACGCGGGCTGGTATGCCAGCCGAAACGCGGCGTTTCAGAGTGCGGTCAGCCGTGCCAGCGGGGTGAAACTGGCGCTGGACGGCGATCTCATCGCCTACGGCAGCAGCAAGGCGGGCACTACGGAACTGGCGGTGCGCAAACTGTCAACAACGCTTGGCATGAGCGATAGCGACATTCGCCGTCAGCTGGAGAAAGGGGATAGCCTGGCGTTCGAGAAGACGGATCTCTACAACAAGGTTTTCGCGCTGGCCGAGAAGAAGAGTGGAAAAGCGTTACCGCGGGCAATCCTGCCGGGTATTCAACTGGAAAGCCCGAAAATCACGCGTAACCTGACAACGGCATGGTTCGCCAAACGCGTCGACGATCGTCGGGCTCGTTGTATGGGACGTTAATGGCGACGACGCAGGCGTACGACTAACGCGACAACACCGAGAATCAGACAACCCGCGAGGAAGGGGACAAGGCCAAACAAGGTGCTCACACCCAAACCAATCTCAACCCGTGGGCGTCCGTTATCCTGCACCTGCATCAGATGTTCATAGACGCCAGGCGCGTGAACCAGCATGTTGAGAAGCTGAGAGCCTGCCCAGAAGCAGAACAGGACAAACAGGGCATACGCAATATTACCCGCAGTGGAGGTTTTTGGTGGTGTGCCGCCAAAAATCGGTTTCGACAATGTAAAGTCAGCCATAAAGACCTCCGGAAATATCACTCTGTTAATACGCTTCGCACACGGTGAGTTTGACAGGTCATAGCATTTGTCAATATCAGAATCGTGGTAATTTCCCCTGCGGAATTCTCCTGGATTGTCGATTTCTGCAGCACATCACAAATTCATTACTTAACTGAAATTGCGTCGTGTTTCAGATTTTCCGCATCTGCCACAGACCCGATCGTAAAACTGTGAGAGGATGTCTTTTTTTCCTGCCGGAGTTGTTATGAAGCTCACGTCCAAACTACGCCGTGACTGGCACTACTACGCCTTTGCTATCGGGCTGATCTTTATTCTTAACGGTGTCGTAGGGCTGCTGGGGTTTGAAGCCAAAGGATGGCAAACCTATGCTGTCGGGCTGGTGACCTGGGTGATCAGTTTCTGGCTGGCTGGGTTAATTATCCGCCGTCGTCCGGAAGAGACGACAGCGGATGAGGCGGAGACGGTGAAAAGAACCGATTAACCGTTTACTGAACTTTTGAGTGCGCTGTCAGCGGCGTGACGCTCCAGCGCCAGTTCGATCAGACGGGTGATCAGCTCAGAGTAACCCAGACCGCTGGCCTGCCACAGTTTTGGATACATGCTGATGTTGGTAAAGCCCGGCAGAGTGTTGATTTCATTAATCACCACCTCATTATCTGGCGTCAGGAACACATCCACACGCGCCATGCCGCAGCAGCCAAGAGCCTGATAGGCGTTGATGGCGATCGCCCGGATCTTATCGTTGATGGCCGGATCGATATTTGCCGGCACGACGACCTGAGCGCCTTTATCATCAATGTATTTGGTGTCGTAAGAGTAGAAATCGCTGTTTAACACCACTTCACCGCAGGTGCTTGCCTGTGGGAAATCATTGCCCAGCACCGCGCACTCAATTTCACGGCCTTTGATACCCTGCTCAACCACGACTTTGTGGTCAAACTCAAAAGCCAGACGAACGGCTTCGGTGAACTGCGCTTCGCTTGTCACTTTGCTGACGCCAACGGAGGAGCCCTGGTTCGCAGGCTTCACGAACTGCGGCAGACCCAACTGGGCGGAAATCTGGTTGAAGGTGTATTTATCGCGGTTGGCGCGGGTGAGTGTCACGAACGGGGCAACGTTCAGCCCGGCATCGCGCAGCAGGCGTTTGGTGACGTCTTTATCCATACAGGCGGCGGAGCCCAGCACATCGGAGCCGACAAACGGCAGGTTAGCCATGCGCAGCATACCCTGCAGCGAACCATCTTCACCCAGCGTGCCGTGGACGATTGGGAACACGACGTCAATCTGAGCAAGAGCCTGCGCATTACCGGCGTCGATAAGTTGCCCCTTCACTACGCCAGGGACGGTGGCGACGCTGATTTCAGAAGGATTAAGGGCGATATGTGCCGGATCGTTGGCGTTTAACAGATACTGGCTCGCATCGTTCACATGCCACTGGCCCTGTTTATCAATGCCCAGCAGCACTACGTCGAAACGGTTTTTATCAATCGCATCGACAATATTTTTTGCCGACTGCAATGAAACCTCGTGCTCCGCTGATTTTCCCCCAAAGACAATACCTACGCGCTGCTTTGCCATCTCACTCTCTTCCAGTCTGACGAAAAGCCAATAACATACCACGATGCCCTGCGGGTTTCGCGACCTTCTGCCATAATGTTTTGGGAGTAAAGAGGGGGGAGTGTGAAAGGCAAAACGTTGCTGATCGTTTTCATTCTGGTGGCAGTCGCAACGGTGGGTTACCGCTGGTTGCCGTCTCACTACAACCCTTTTACGCCGCTCTCGCTTGACGACCCGCCAGGCCCAATTACTCAGTACAAACTGCGGCGCCTTACCCCCGAGGCGTGTGCCAGCCTGTTATCGCAGGCCAATCATAAGGCCCTTATTCGCACACAGCCTGTCGCCGACAGCGCCGGAGCATGCCCCCTTCACAACGTGGTGCGCGTGCGTGACTTCGGGCCGGTCAGCCTGAACAGCAGCTTTCTTGCCAGCTGCCCGCTGGCGCTGAGTTCTGCACTGTTTGTCAGCCAGCAGGCCCGGCCACTCACCAAAACCTGGACCGGAAGCGAGCTGGTGCGCATTGAGCACCTGGGCAGCTACGCCTGTCGCAATATTTACCACCGCCCTGATGCAAGACGCAGCGAACATGCCACGGCAGAGGCGCTGGATATCAGCGCGTTTCGGCTGGCGAACGGTGAACGAGTCACCATTCTGCACGGCTGGAGATCGACCAAAACGCAGCCGTGGCTACAGGCGCTGCTGACGGCGAGCTGCGGCTACTACGGGAACGGCCTGGGGCCGGAGTATAACGCGGCGCACGCCAACCATTTCCATCTGGGAATGCGCGGCTTTGGACTCTGCCGCTAAAGCATAATCTTCCGCCAGAAATTGGATGATTTGTGACATATTTCACAAATATGATGACTGGGAAGATAAAACACCAAAGTCAGCAAGGCCGCATCTCTGGCACGGCGTAGATGCCGGTAACTTGCTAATCTGTCGGCGCATTTGCCTAAAAATGAAGACTATTTCTTTTATGGAATCCTGGAAAGTTAACCTCATCTCGGTCTGGTTCGGGTGTTTCTTCACCGGGCTGGCCATCAGCCAGATTTTGCCCTTTCTGCCGCTGTACGTCTCGCAGCTGGGTGTGACCTCGCATGAAGCCCTTTCCATGTGGTCGGGGCTGACGTTCAGCGTGACGTTTCTGGTTTCCGCCATTGTGTCACCCATGTGGGGGAGCCTGGCGGATCGAAAAGGGCGCAAACTGATGCTGCTGCGCGCTTCGCTGGGAATGGCAATAGCCATCCTGCTGCAGGCCTTTGCCACTAACGTCTGGCAGCTGTTTATCCTGCGGGCGATCATGGGGCTGACATCCGGCTATATTCCGAACGCCATGGCGCTGGTCGCTTCACAGGTGCCGCGTGAACGTAGCGGCTGGGCGTTGAGTACGCTCTCCACCGCACAGATCAGTGGCGTTATCGGCGGCCCGTTGTTAGGCGGCTTTCTGGCCGACCACGTAGGGTTGCGCGCCGTCTTCTTCATTACCGCTATCCTGCTGGTGATCAGTTTTCTGGTGACGCTGTTTCTGATCAAGGAGGGGGGGCGCCCGGTTGTCAGTAAATCTGAACGCCTGAGCGGCAAAGCGGTCTTCGCCTCGCTGCCATATCCCGGGCTGATGATAAGCCTGTTCGTAACCACCATGGTGATCCAGCTCTGTAATGGTTCGGTAGGCCCGATTCTGGCGCTGTTTATAAAATCGATGGAGCCAGACAGCAGCAATATTGCGTTTCTCAGCGGGATGATTGCTGCCGTGCCGGGCGTATCGGCGTTAATCTCTGCGCCGCGGCTGGGAAAACTGGGCGACAGGATCGGTACGGCGCGTATCCTGATGGCCACGCTGATTTTTGCCGTGGTGCTCTTTTTTGCGATGTCGTTCGTCACCTCACCGCTTCAGCTCGGCGTGCTGCGATTCCTGCTCGGCTTTGCCGATGGCGCCATGTTACCTGCGGTGCAGACCTTGCTGGTGAAATATTCAAGTGACCAGGTGACAGGGCGTATTTTTGGCTATAACCAGTCATTTATGTATTTAGGTAACGTTGCCGGTCCGCTTATTGGCGCATCCGTTTCGGCGATGGCCGGTTTTCGTTGGGTATTTGCGGCCACGGCGATTGTGGTGTTGATCAATATTATCCAGCTGGCGATTGCGCTGAGACGCCGTCGCCAATTAGAGCAGACGAGAGCAGCGCGTTAATTTTCTGTCGGAATGTATTATATATTCTTATGGTCGCCGCATTTTTATATAACTAAATGCGGCTTTTTCTAAAGAGAAAAACGTTTCGCTGCTTGCCATTCATCTTTATTTTGGCAGCAGCATCACTTTTGCATAAGATAATACTTTTCTCCTCTTTGCATTATTCATTCTGAATGCTAAGTTCAGAAAAAACGCATAAGGAAATAGCACGATGAAAAATCTCATTGCTGAGTTGCTGGTCAAGCTTGCACAAAAGGAAGAAGAGTCAAAAGAACTGGTCGCCCAGGTCGAGGCGCTGGAAATTGTCGTTACGGCGTTGCTCCGACAAATGACACAACCGCAGCAACAGGCGTTAATCGATAATGTAGAAAGCGCGCTGGACAAGGCTCGCCCCGATTCGCTGGTCCCCGCTGAAGATGCGGAGATGCTTCAGCAATACGTAAAGAAGCTATTAAGGCATCCTCGCAGCTAGCCTGCTGAAAGAGAATGGCCTGTCATAGAATGGTCATGCAGGATGCCTGTCGTCGCTCTGTTTTTATTTTTGGCCTTCGCACTGGGAGAAAAGAATTTAAACAGAGCCTCTATTTCATCTCATGCCTCTCGCTATTAAATACCCTAACGCGTCAGGCGAAACCGGGTAATGAACAGCGTGCCGCGCCAGAGATGAAATAATGCATAAACCCGAAGAAAATCATTGTCGCAGGGTGGTTTTTTTCCCGCAACGAACCAGACTTAATGTGGAACTTCACATAAAGGATGGTGCAATGAAAACAACAATACTGGTTACCCTGTTTTCCGGCCTGTGCCTGATCGCCTCAGCGCATGCGGAAGAGAAAACCTTAACACCTCAACAGCAGCGTATGACAACCTGCAACCAACAGGCGACAGCAAAAGCGCTGAAAGGGGATGCCCGTAAGACATATATGAGCGATTGCCTCAAAAATGGTGCATCCAAACCAGATGAAAAAAGCCTGACGCCGCAGCAGCAAAAAATGCGTGAATGTAACGCTCAGGCCACGCAACAAATGCTGAAAGGCGACGATCGCAGCAAGTTTATGAGTGGTTGTCTGAAGAAACAGGCATAGTCCTATCGGGTGAGTCCTTACGGTGACTCACCCGAAATTTCATACTTTCTCCGCATCCCCCCTCTCTATAATTTGGGAAAATGTTTCAGAATATTCCCAAAATATGATGAACGACGAAAACTTTTACAATAAAGAGCGTATTGGGGAAGAGTGGCTTCAAAACCTTTCTCAGGATGACGCGCACCGTACCGGCATACGCTTTGCCCGGCGCGTCCGGCTGGGGCGGATTGTGGGTCTGGCGGCGATGTTTTTTCCTGTTGCCGGTGTGCTGGTAACGCATTTTCTGCCCGGCGGCTGGTGGTTATTACTGGTGAGCTGGGTTTTTATCTGGCCGCATCTTGCCTGGCAGTTCACCTGCCGTTCATCTCAACCTTATCAATGTGAAATCTTCAATCTGAAGATCGACGCTATTTTTACCGGCATCTGGATTGGCCTGATGGGCGTGAACGCTCTGCCATCGGCTGCGCTGGTTATGATGATGGGCATGAATATGATGGGATCCGGCGGCTGTCGCCTGTTTCTCTCAGGCATTGCCATAACCACGTTATCCGCTGTCGTGACGCTGAAGCTAACCGGAAATGTTGTGGTGCTCTCTTCCGGATCGCTGGAGTGGTGGCTGACGCTGCCGGTCTTGATGATCTACCCAATACTCTTTGCCTGGGTGAGCCATCAGACGGCCATTCGCCTGGCGGAAAATAAGCGAAAACTTGAGCTGATGAGTACCCGCGATGGCATGACGGGCGTTTATAACCGGCGCCACTGGGAAACGTTGCTGCGGATGGAGTATGAAAAGTGCCGACGGGATCATGGTCAGACCACTATCCTGCTTATCGATATCGATCACTTCAAGAGCATCAATGATACCTGGGGACATGATGTGGGCGATGAAGCGATCATTGCTATCACTCGTCAACTGCAGATGACGCTGCGGGCCGGGGATTATATTG
The DNA here is from genome assembly GCF_000710795.1 of Enterobacter sp. T1-1. Classification (NCBI taxonomy): domain Bacteria; kingdom Pseudomonadati; phylum Pseudomonadota; class Gammaproteobacteria; order Enterobacterales; family Enterobacteriaceae; genus Enterobacter; species Enterobacter sp. T1-1. Next base: position 113,003 of record NZ_JALW01000016.1, read on the forward strand.
GCCGTTTCGGTGGCGATGAGTTCGCGATCATCATGTCCGGGACCCCGGCAGAAAGTGCAATTGCGGCGATGTCCCGTGTCCACGAGCGGTTAAAAAAACTGTCGTTACCCTGTGCCCCGAACGAACGGCTTCGCATCAGCGTGGGGGTTGCGCCATGGGGAACACAGTTTGCCCACTACCGCGAATGGTTAAAAGCGGCAGATATCGCGCTTTATAAAGCCAAAAATGCCGGACGCGGACGTACCGAGGTGGCCGCCTGACATCCGGCTTAGTTTGGTCAGGACTTACTCAGCTTCTCTGACTTTTCCATGCATTTCGCCATCGCTTCAATGACCGCCGCACGGAACCCGCGCTCTTCCAGCACACGCACCGCTTCGATGGTGGTACCGCCAGGCGAGCAGACCATATCTTTCAGTTCCCCTGGATGCTTACCGGTTTCCAGCACCATTTTGGCTGAGCCCATCACCGCCTGTGCGGCAAATTTATAGGCCTGCGCACGTGGCATACCGCCAAGCACCGCAGCATCCGCCATCGCTTCCAGGAACATGAAGACATACGCAGGAGCAGAACCACTCACGCCCACAACCGGATGGATCATCGATTCGGCAATCACTTCCGCTTCGCCGAAGCAGCGGAAAATGTTCAGCACATCGGCCACATCTTCCGTGGTCACCAGCGCGTTAGGGGTGATGGAGGTCATCCCGGCGTTGACCAGCGAAGGGGTATTGGGCATTGCGCGAACAATTTTACGGTCATGACCCAGTGCACGGGCCAGCTGATCGAGCGTCACGCCTGCGGCAATCGACACCACCAGCGTGTCTTTATTCAGGCTGGAGGTGATCTCGCTCAGGACTTTGATCATGATATTCGGTTTAACCGCCCCAAAGACGATATCGGCGACCTGGGCCACTTCCTGCGCGCTTTCGGCTGCGTTAATACCATACTCATCACGTAACGCCGCGACTTTATCCGGTGATGGTGTATAGACCCAAATCTGACCCGGCAGGACCTGCCCGCTGGCGATCAGGCCACCCAGGATGGCTTTGCCCATGTTACCGCAGCCAATAAACCCGATTTTCTTATCCATCACGTTTCTCCGTCGTTATGCGTTGTTTTCTCTGATTGATAGCTTAACAACGAAATGCAGGCGACAATAGTCGCCAGTATCAATAGGGGAGACATTATGGCGATTTGGGTTGATGCGGACGCATGTCCGAATGTGATTAAAGAGATTTTGTTCCGCGCTGCCGAGCGTGTTCAGATGCCGCTTACGCTGGTGGCAAACCAGAATATCCGCGTACCGTCTTCCCGATTCATTCGTGCGTTGCGGGTTCCTGCCGGTTTTGATGTGGCGGATAACGAGATCGTACGGCTGTGCAGCGCGGAAGATCTGGTGATCACGGCGGATATTCCTTTGGCCGCAGAGGTACTGGAAAAGGGCGCCGCAGCGCTGAACCCGCGCGGGGAGCGTTACTCACCAGCAACCATCCGGGAAAAACTGACCATGCGCGATTTCATGGATACGCTTCGCGCCAGCGGTGTGCAGACCGGCGGGCCAGACAGTTTATCTCAACGTGACCGCCAGCAGTTTGCCGCAGAGCTGGATAAGTGGCTGCTGGAAGTGAAACGTCGCACTGCTAAATGATAATCATTGTCAATATGTGGTACAGTATGGCAGTGACAGGGTTGTCATTCCGTACCGCTTTGCAGTAAAGTAAACGCAACATCTTCTGCAATTATTTCTTTACACTCTTCAGCCATTCGGCATCAAGGGGAAACACCTGGTTATGACCCAACCCATCTTTTTAGTTGGCCCCCGCGGCTGTGGGAAAACCACCGTTGGCCTGGAGCTGGCGCGTGCCTGTCAACGTCATTTTGTTGATACCGACCACTGGCTGCAGACGCAGGCCGGACAAACCATCGCGGATATCGTCGAAAAAGAGGGATGGGAGAGCTTTCGCAGCCGTGAAACGGCCGCGCTGGAAGCGGTAACGGCACCCGATGCGGTAATTGCCACAGGCGGCGGAATTATTCTGGCGGAATATAACCGCCGCTTTATGCGCGAAAAAGGGATTGTGATTTATCTCTGTGCACCCGTGGCTGCGCTGGTGGGGCGTCTGGAAGCGTTTCCGGAAGAGGGGCAACGCCCTGCGCTGACCTCCAGACCGCTCAGCGAAGAGGTGAGCGAAGTGCTGGCGGAGCGCGATGTGTTATACCGCGAAGCGGCACATCACGTGGTGGATGCTTCCGCGTCGCCCGAAGAGGTTGTGATTCAGATTATTACCGCCCTGCGTTTGGCTTGTGCCAGCTAACCGCCGTCTATACTTATAGCTCTGACATAAAAAAAGGATGAGCTATGCCAACCAGACCTCCCTATCCGCGTGAAGCACGTATTGTTACCGTTGAAAAAGGCAATGGCGATCAAACCGTGACCTGGTATCAACTGCGTGCCGATCACCCTAAACCCGACTCTCTCATCAGTGAACATGAGACTGAACAGGAAGCGCTGGATGCGAAACGGCGCTACGAAGATCCCGATAAGTCATGAATGTTTTCCTAAACGCTCCAATACCGTGCCTGAATCACACTTTTTACTCATCGCTAATGTTAAGCAGGAGTTAATATTTAGTTATTACAGGTAGCTCCGTTACCGGCAGGTGATCTTTACATTTCGGGATGGAGATCACCTGCTACGCTTGGTGCTGTTTTGTTGAAAAAACGAACTGTGCAGCGTAGTGAGCCTGTACCTGTGTAATAAGTTTTTGTAGTAATGGAAGGCGAAGACGATGAAGGCAACGTTGGCGATCATCACTATTGGTGTGGTCCCTGTAAGCGAAGTGTTACCGCTCTTAACCGAGCATGTATCTGAACAACAGATCACGCATCTCAGCCTGCTGGGGAAGATGAGCCGGGAAGAGGTCATGGAGGACTACGCTGTAGAGGCGGGGGAGGATCCCCTGGCGACGTTATTAAGCGACGGTAAACTGGCGCATGTTTCACGACAGAAAATTGAGCGCTCGCTGCAGGCAGTAATAGAAGTGCTCGATAATCAAGAGTATGACGTTATTTTGCTGATGAGTACTGCTCCCATTAAGGGACTCATGGCGCGTAATGCGATTTTACTCGAGCCGATGCGAATCATTCCGCCGCTGGTGGCATCCATTGTGGACGGACACCAGGTGGGTGTGATTGTGCCCATTGAAGAACTCATGGACAACCAGGAAGCAAAATGGCACGTGCTTGAAAAAACGCCCCTGTATGCGTTGGCCAATCCCTTTTGGGACAGTGAGGCCAAACTCATTGCGGCCGGGAAGGAGCTACTGGAGCGCGGGGCCGATGTGTTGATCCTCGACTGCCTGGGGTTCCACCAGCATCACCGCGATCTACTGCAAAAAGCGCTGGATGTGCCGGTACTGTTGTCGAACGTTCTGATGGCGCGTCTGGCCTCAGAACTCCTTACCTGATGATTTTGCGTGACAGGTCATGAGCATGGCCCCTATAGTGAATTTTTATCTAAAAATATAAGGGCCAGTTCATGCTTCAAAGTAACGAATACTTTTCCGGTAAAGTGAAATCCATTGGTTTTACCAGCAGCAGCACTGGCCGCGCCAGTGTCGGCGTGATGGCTGAAGGGGAATACACCTTTGGTACGGCCGAAGCTGAAGAGATGACGGTGGTAAGTGGTGCGCTTAACGTCTTACTGCCGGGTGAAACGGAATGGAAAGTTTACTCTGCCGGCGAAGTTTTCAACGTCCCTGGCCACAGTGAGTTCCATCTGCAGGTTGCTGAACCGACCTCTTATCTGTGCCGCTATCTGAAATAATCTTCTTCCCTCTCCCCGTTGGGGAGAGGGTCAGGTTGAGACGAAATTATCTCTGCGCTTCGCCGCCGAGGCCTTCTACCAGATTTTGAATCAACGCGGCCAGCTCGCCGGTCATCAGGATAAAGTCCGCATCAAAGCGCTGGGCGTAATCTTCACGATCGATATCTTCGTTCTGATCGCGCAGTTCATCGCAGAACTTCAGGCGCTTAACAGAGCCATCGTCACACATCACAAACTGAATACGCTGCTGCCAGTCGAGCGCCAGTTTAGTGACCACTTTGCCTGCTTCAATGTGGACGGCGATCTCATCGCTCACCAGATCCTGCTTTTTCGCGCGGATGACACCGCCATCCTCAAGCAGGGCTTTCAGTTCGGCTTCATCGAGGATCTGGAACCCTTGCGCTGCGGTGCCGCTGCGAACCCATTCGGTCAGGGTTAACTCGATAGGCGTTTCCAGCGCCAGTGGAACCACCGGCAAAGAGCCGATGCTCTTACGCAGCAGGGCCAGCGTATCTTCCGCTTTTTTGGCGCTGGCGCAGTCCACCATGATCAGCCCGTTGACGGTATCGATCCACATCATGGTCTGGCTGAAGCGGCTAAACGCGCGCGGCAGCAGGGAGTGCAACACTTCGTCTTTCAGGGAATCTTTTTCGGTCTTTTTCAGCTTGCGGCCCTGTTCGGCTTCAAGCTTAAAAATTTTCGCTTCCAGCGCCTGCTTCACCACCGGCGTGGGCAGGATTTTCTCTTCTTTACGGGCGCAAACGATGATTTGACCCGTGCTGCTGGCGTGGGTCAGGGCATCGCTTTGTGAACCCATTGGCGGAACCCAACCGGTTTTTGCCATATCCTGGCTTCCGCAAGGGGAAAAGGTATAAGCGGCTAACTGTTTTTCCATCTCTTCTGCACGCAGCGAAACGTCGCGGCTGAGACGGTAAACCATCAAATTTTTGAACCACAGCATGATAATTTCCACGGCCTTGTCGTTAAATCAGCGGGCATGATAACGAATTGTCGCATCGCTTGCATTGCTAATCGGGAAGCGTGCTTCTACTCTGTTGATAATCAAAATAATGAGGAGAGTCTTGTGCGTATTGGGATTGATTTGGGCGGCACCAAAACTGAAGTTATCGCACTGAGCGAGCAGGGGGAGCAGCTTTTCCGTCACCGCCTGCCCACGCCGCGCGACGATTATCACCAGACTATCGAGACGATTGCCCGGCTGGTTGAGATGGCAGAGCAGGCGACAGGACAGACCGGCTCCGTCGGGATGGGCATTCCCGGGTCCATTTCGCCTTATACCGGGGTGGTGAAAAACGCCAACTCCACCTGGCTCAACGGCCAGCCTTTTGATAAAGATTTGAGCGCGCGTCTGCAGCGCGAGGTGCGTCTGGCAAATGATGCGAACTGTCTGGCGGTCTCAGAGGCGATTGACGGTGCGGCGGCGGGTGCCCAGACCGTTTTTGCTGTCATCATCGGTACCGGCTGCGGGGCCGGTGTGGCGTTCGGCGGGCGTGCGCATATTGGCGGTAACGGTACGGCGGGCGAGTGGGGACATAACCCATTGCCATGGATGGATGAAGACGAACTTAAATACCGTACTGAAGTGCCGTGCTACTGTGGAAAACAGGGCTGTATTGAGACGTTTATCTCCGGCACCGGTTTTGCCACCGATTACCACCGCCTGAGCGGTCAGCCGCTTAAGGGTAACGAGATCATGCGTCTGGTTGAGGAGCAGGATCCCGTGGCGGAACTGGCGTTGAGCCGCTACGAAATGCGCCTGGCGAAATCGCTGGCGCATGTGGTGAACATTCTCGATCCTGATGTGATTGTGCTGGGCGGTGGGATGAGCAACGTTGACCGGCTGTACGCGACGGTGCCTGCTCTCGTCAAACAGTGGGTCTTCGGCGGCGAGTGTGAAACCCCAATCCGCAAAGCCGTCCATGGAGACTCCAGCGGCGTGCGCGGCGCAGCGTGGTTATGGCCGGAATAAAAGCAAAACAGCAACGCACGTTGCGGTTTTTTATGTTTGTACCCTCTCCCTGTGGGAGAGGGCCAGGGTGAGGGCACCAGACCGCGCCGATCCGCCT